>VBCL01000025.1:827-21559 GCA_005888865.1 Betaproteobacteria bacterium
AGAGGTTGCGGTTCATCCCTGCCATCTGGAATTCGTATTCGAAATCCGACACCGCGCGCAGTCCCCGCAGAATGACCGTCGCGTCGACAGAATGCACGAAGTCCATGAGCAGGCCGGAGAAGCCCATGACCTGCACGTTGGTATACGCGGCGAGAACCTCGCGCGCCATCGCGATCCGCTCGGCGGCCGCGAACAGCGGTCGCTTGCTCTCGCTGTCGGCGATGCCGACGATCACCGCGTCGAACAGGCGCGATGCGCGGCGCACGAGGTCTTCGTGGCCCCGTGTGAACGGATCGAACGTCCCCGGATAGACAACCGTGAGCATTGGGTTCAATCGCCGGCGCGGCGCAGCAGATGATAATGCACCTGCCCTGCTTTGTCGCGACGGAGCAGCGCGAGTCCCTCCGTCGCTTCGATCGGGAAAGGCGCCTCGACATAAAGTCTGCCGGCCTTCGCGAGCCGCGCCGCAGCGGCGGGTAGAAGCCGTCCCCAGCTGTCATCGGCGAACGGCGGGTCGAGGAAGACGACGTCGTAGCTGCGCGTATCGCGCGCCAGAAACGAGTGCGCATCGCCGCAGTGCCATTCGAGGGCGCGCGTGCCGAGTTTTGTCGCTGTCGCCTCGAGCGCGCGCACGAGCTTCGGGTCGCTATCGACCGCGACCGCGAGCGTCGCACCGCGCGACAGCGCTTCGAATGACAGCGCGCCACTGCCCGCGAATGGGTCGAGTGTAGTGAGTCCGGTCAGATCCTGGCCGAGCCAGTTGAAGAGTGTTTCGCGAACGCGGTCCGGCGTCGGTCGCAGCGCGAACGCGTGCGGAAAGTGAAGCTTGCGGCCGCGCCAGCGGCCGCCGATGATGCGGATCGCATTTGCTGGCATGAGGAGGATGCGGGGCGAGACGGTAGAATTATAGCCTTCGCCTTCAACGCCTCCGATGTTCGATCTTTTCAAGCGCGCTCCCACCGACGAACGCCGCTCATGGAGTGAGCGGCTGCGCGCCGGGCTCGAGGCGTCGCGCCAGCGCTTCGCGCAACCTCTTGCGGCGCTCATGGGCCGCAAGGAACTCTCCGAGGAAGCGCTCGAAGAGCTCGAAACCGCGCTTCTCAGCGCGGACGTCGGCGTATCGGCTACCGAGCGGCTTCTCGCCGATTTGCGCTCGCGTTGGCTACGCGCCGGGGCCGAAGCCGATCCGAAAGCGCTGCTCAAGGCATCGCTGACCGCGCTGCTCGCGCCGCTGGAGAAACCATTCCTTGTCGGGCCGCAACGGCCTTTCGTCATCATGCTTGCCGGGGTCAATGGCGTGGGCAAGACAACCTCGATCGGCAAGCTCGCAAGGTGGCTCCAGACGCAGGGCCTGTCGGTGCTGCTCGCCGCCGGCGACACCTTCCGCGCGGCGGCGCGCGAGCAGCTCCAGGCATGGGGTGAGCGCAACCGCGTCCACGTGATCGCCCAGCAGGGCGGCGATCCCGCAGCAGTCATGTTCGACGCGATCGCGGCGGCTCGCGCCCGCGCGGTGGATGTGGTGCTCGCCGACACCGCCGGCCGCCTGCCGACACAGGCGCAACTTATGGAGGAGCTCAAGAAAGTGCGCCGCGTCATCGCCAAGGCTCAGGAGGGAGCGCCTCACGAGACGTTGCTCGTGCTCGACGCGAACACCGGACAGAACGCGCTCGCCCAGGTGGCGGCCTTCGACGCCGCGCTGGGATTGAGCGGGCTCATCCTGACGAAGCTCGACGGCACCGCCAAGGGCGGCGTGGTTGCAGCCATTGCGGGAACCTGCCCGGTGCCACTCAGGTTCGTCGGGGTGGGGGAGGGCATCGACGACCTGCGTCCCTTCGTCGCCGCCGAGTTCGTCGAAGCCCTCTTCGCTTGAATCGGTCGGCCGCTTGGCATAGCAAGTACCCACTTTCGCCAAGGAGTCTTCTGCATGGGCCTCTCCCGCCTCGGTCAGTTTAATTGCCTAGGCCGGGAACTTGCGGCCGCTTTAGCACTCTTAGTGACCGAGTGCTAAAATTACCCGAAGCTTCAAAGGAGAGCAATTCGATGTCGACAACGACGTTGGCGTTTCCTACCCCGGCCTCGCTGGGGAGCATCGATCACTACATACAGTCGGTCAACCGTTTTCCGTTGCTGACGGCCGAGCAGGAGGTGGCGCTGGGGCGGAGGCTGCGCGATTACGACGATCTGGACGCGGCTCGGCAGCTCGTCCTGTCGCATTTGCGCCTGGTCGTCGCAGTCAGTCGCAAGTACCTCGGGTACGGTCTGCCGCAGGCGGATCTCATCCAGGAAGGCAATATCGGGCTTATGAAGGCGGTGCGACGCTTCGACCCCGAGCGCGGCGTGCGCCTCGTATCGTTCGCCCTGCACTGGATCCGCGCCGAGATCCACGAGTACATCCTTCGTAACTGGCGCCTGGTCAAGATCGCGACGACCAAGGCGCAACGCAAGCTCTTTTTCAACCTGCGCAGCATGAAAGTCGGGCCGGGAGCGTTGACCCACAAGCAGGCATCGAGCATCGCCAAGGATCTCGGCGTGAAACCCGAGGAAGTCTTCGAGATGGAGACGCGCCTCTCCGGCCAGGACATCGCGCTCGAGCCGCAGCCTGGCGAGGAGGGTGAGGCGATGACCCCGATCGCGTACCTGACCGACTCCGAGGCCGAACCTGCGCAGATCCTCGAGCGCGCACAAACTTCGCGCAACCGCAGCGACGGTCTGCACCATGCGCTCTCAAGGCTCGATCCTCGCAGCCGCGAAGTCATCGAAGCGCGGTGGCTGCGTGAAGACGACAAGGCCACGCTCCAGGACCTCGCTGACCAGTACGGCGTCTCGGCGGAGCGCATCCGCCAGATCGAGAGCAAGGCCCTGAAGATCATGCGCGGGCAGATGGGCGCGCTGCAGTAACCCTGCACGGGAGACGGTTCTTCGGAAAACGCCGGCTTCGAGCCGGCGTTTTTTTCGCTCCGTTCGAGGTTATCCGACTAGAGCTCGACCTGTGTGCCGAGTTCCACCACGCGGTTGGTGGGAATCTTGAAGTACTCCGTGGCCTTGGTCGCGTTCTTCGACATCGATACGAAGAGCTTCTCCCGCCACAGCGCCATTCCCGGTGCGACGCTCGGGATAAGCGTCTCACGCGATGCGAAGAACGACGTATCCATCATGTCGAACGATGTGCCGTGCCGTCCGCACTCCTCGAGCATCGCCGGGATGTCCTGGTCTTCCATGAACCCGTAAAACGCCTCGATCTGCTGGAAGTTGCAACCCAGGTCGCGGATTCTCAGTCGTTCGGCTCGCGAAACCACCGGAATGTCGCGCGTCTTCAGGGTAAGCAGCACCACGCGCTCGTGCAGCACCTTGTTATGCTTGAGGTTGTGCAGCAGCGCGTGCGGAACGCGCCCTTCGGTGCTGGTCAGGAACACCGCAGTGCCGGGGACGCGCAGCGGCGGAGCCTCGGCAATGCTCGAGATAAAAAGCTCCGCGGGCATCGTCTCTTCGGACAGGCGCTTGAGAAGGATAGCGCGCCCGCGCTTCCAGGTCGTCAGCAGGGTGAAGGCTGCGACGCCGATAGCGATCGGAAACCAGCCGCCCTGCGGGATCTTGAGCGCGTTCGACGTGAGAAACAGCAGGTCGATCACGAGCAGCGGGATGACGATCGCGAGCGCCCCGAAGCGGTTCCAGCGCCACAAGCGCGTCAGCACGACATAGATCAGCAGCGAATCGATGGTCAGCGCCATCGTGACCGCGATGCCGTACGCGGCGGCGAGGTTGCTCGAGCTCTGGAAACCGACGACGAGCAGCATGACCGCACCCAACAGCGTCCAGTTGACGAACGGTACGTAGATCTGGCCGATCTGCCGGTCCGAGGTATGGGTGATGGTCAGACGCGGGCAGTAACCCATCTGGATCGCCTGGCGCGTGAGCGAGAATGCGCCGGAGATCACCGCCTGCGAGGCGATCACCGTGGCACAGGTGGCGAGCACGACCAGAGGCAGCAAGGCCCAGCTCGGCGCGAGCAGATAGAACGGATTCTTGATCGTCGCCGGCTCGTGGATGATAAGCGCGCCCTGGCCGAAGTAGTTGAGCACCAGCGCCGGCAGTACGAAGAACAGCCAGGCTCGGCGGATCGGCGTCGCCCCGAAATGGCCCATGTCGGCGTAGAGCGCCTCGGTACCGGTGACCGCCAGCACCACGGCGCCGAGCGCGAGAAACGCGGGGAGCGGGTTGCCGGTCAGGAAGCCGAACGCGTACGCGGGATTCAACGCGGCCAGCACTGCCGGGTCGCGCGCGACCTGGATCGTGCCGAGCAGCGCGAGCACGCCGAACCACACGCACACCACCGGACCGAACAGCACGCCGACGCTGGCCGTGCCGTGGCGCTGGATCGAGAACAGCCCGATCAGGACGACCAGCGTGATAGGTACGACATACGGTTTCAGCGCCGGCGTCATCACGTCGAGGCCCTCGACCGCGGAGAGCACCGAAATCGCCGGCGTGATCATTCCGTCCCCGTAGAACATCGCTGCGCCGAAGATACCCAAGCCCACCAGCCACCACCGCGCGCGGCGCTCGCTCAAGCCGCGCGAGACCAGCGCGGTGAGCGCCATGATGCCGCCCTCGCCGCGATTGTCGGCACGCATGATGAGCGTGACGTACTTGAGCGTCACAATAATCGTGATCGACCAGAAGATGACCGAAAGGATGCCGTAGACGTTCGCTTCGGTCAGAGGGAGGCCGTGCGCTCCGGTGAAGCATTCACGCAGCGTATAGAGCGGGCTGGTGCCGATGTCGCCGAAGACGACGCCAATTGCGCCGATGACCAGAGGTGCAAGCCGTCTGCGAGCGGGGCGAGTCGTGTCGACGCTATCGCTGCCGGACTGCGGCGTCAGCATGCTCCCTCGTCGGAGCGACGCGAAAAGCGGATGTTGAGTTGCTTCAGTTTCCTGTAGAGGTGCGTCCGCTCGAGCCCCGCGCGCTCGGCCACGCGGCTCATGTTGCTCTGCTCCTTGCCGAGAAGCTGCTCGAAGTAGATTCGCTCGAACGCCTCACGGGCCTCGCGCAGCGGCAATTCGAAGAAACGGGCCGTGAGCTCCGGGGCGACGGTCGCGGGGGCCAGCAACGCGCTGTCGCCCAGTATCCGGCGCACGTGTTCGGCCGTGATCTCGCTGTTGACCGTCAGTGCGAGGTTGGCGATGACGCTGTGCAGCTGATCGAGGTTGCCCGGCCAGTATGAGCCCGCCAGCGCTGCGACCGCGCCGCTCGCCAGAGTGGCCTGGGTGCGCTGGCTTGCCGTGATGTCGCGCCAGAAACGTTCGACGAGCGCCGGGATGTCGTCGCGCCGCTCGCGCAGCGGCGGCAGCATCACCGCGCCTGCCGACAGGGCTGCGAGCAGGGCGGGATCGAAACGCCCGTCGGCAGCGAGGTTGCCGAGTTGCTCGCTGCTGCTGCACACCAGCAGCGTATTGTGCCGCTCGAGCTTGGAGAGCAGGAATGCCAGACCCCTCTGCTCGGCCCGGGAGTACGTGCCGATTTCGCCGCAATAGAGGATGCCGTCCCGGGCTTCCTCGAGCACCTGCAGCGGGCCCGCCACCAGCCGCGCGCCGCCCTGCAGAGCGATGAAAGGCGTATCGGGCACATGCACCGCGCGCGCGGCGACGTCGTGGCCGGTACCGGACTCGCCCATGATCAGAATCGGTCGCGCGGCGCGGACGAGTTGCTCCATCGCGCGCTCGGCCTCGATCACCGCGGTGCTCGTCCCCAACACCGAAAGCGAGATGCGCCGCGGACCCTGACCGGCGCCAGTCTTGAGCGCCCGCGTCACCGTTGCGAGGAGCTTCTGCAATCCAACCGGCTTTTCGAGGAAGTCGAACGCGCCGATCTTGGTTGCCTCGACGGCCGTCTCGATCGTCCCGTGGCCGGACATCATGACCACCGGCATCGTGAGCTGCCCGCCTGCCGCCCACTCACGCAGCAGCGTGACGCCGTCGGTGTCCGGCATCCAGATGTCGAGCAGGACCAGCGCCGGTTCCGCGCGTCCGCGGTAGCTGCGCGCCTGGCCCGCGTTTTCCGCGAGACTCACCCGGTAGCCCTCGTCCTGCAGGATCTCCGAGAGCAACTCGCGGATGCCGACCTCGTCGTCGACGATCAGAATCTCCTTCGGCTGCGCCATCACGTCTTGGTCCCTTCCCGGGGGAAGTGCAGGGTCACCTGCGCGCCTCGCGGGCGCCGGTTCTGGATCGTAACCCGTCCGTGGTGCTCGTCGATGATTTTCTTGACGATCGCGAGGCCAAGGCCGGTTCCCTTGGCCTTGGTCGTCACATACGGTTCGAACGCATGGCGCATCATGTCCTCGGGAATTCCGCTGCCTGCATCCGCGAAAGTCAGCGTGAGCTCATCGCCCCGCGCCTCGATCGCGAATTCGTACGCAGGCTCGGTAACGTCCGCCTGCGCGTCCAGCGCGTTCTGGATCAGATTATGGAACACCTGGCGCAGGCGCGTCGGCTCACCCTGAATCGCGGCGTCGTGCTCGGGGAGCTTCAGCGATACGTGGGGCCGCAGATTTTCGTACAAGGCGAGCACATCAAGCAAGAGGCCCTTGAGATCGACCTTCTGCATCTTGCCTGGTCGCGCCTGCCGCGCATAGATCGCGAAGTCATCCACCATGTGCTTCATCGCGCTCACCTGCGCGATGATGGTCTGCGTCCCGCGGACGAGCGCCTCCTCGTCGCTGGCGTCGAGCTTGCCGCCGAGCTTGACCGCGAGCCGCTCCGCGGAAAGCTGGATCGGGGTCAGCGGGTTCTTGATTTCGTGCGCGAGCCGTCGCGCGACTTCGGCCCACGCAGCATCGCGCTGTGCCTGGACGAGCTCTGAGACATCGTCGAACACGACCACGCAGCCGGGTGCGGGTTCGCCGGGCAACCCGGACCCGCGCATCAGCAGGACCCGCGTGTGGTTGGATACCGACAGCTCGGCCTGCTGCTGCCAGTGTCCGTCGCGCCCGCGGCGAAAACCATCGGCGACGAGATCCGCAAAGGCGCCCAGCGCGGGGATCCGAGGACCCCAGTCGGCGAGCGGGACGCCGACCAGGTCCGCGAGCGGCTGCTGCAGGATCACGGCGGCGCTGGGATTGGCGGTGCGCAGGCGGAATGCGTTGTCGAAAGCGAGCACGCCCGCCGACAGATTGGCCAGCACGCTCTCCAGGTACGCGCGCGTCGTCTCGATCGCCTGCCGGTTCTCCTCCTCCTTCTGCTGCGCCTCGGCGAGCTGCGCGGTCATGGTGTTGAACGACTCGGTGAGCACGCCCAGCTCGTCGTGGCTTTGCACCGGATTGCGACGGCTGAAATCGCCCTGGGCGACCGCGCGCGTGCCTTCCGCGAGCAATCCCAGCGGCCGGCTGAACTGCTCGGAGAGCACGACCGCGAGACCCAGCGCGGAGAACAACGCGAGCAGAAGTGTCAGCGTCAGCGTCAGCGCGTACAGGCGTTTCAACGCCGCGCGGGAGAACGAAATCTCCTGGTAATCGCGATACCCCGACTGAACCTTCTCCGCGTCCTGCTGCAGCTGCTTGGGCACCGGTTCGATGACCTGAAGAACACGCAACGGTTCCGTCGGATCAGCGCTGTTCACAGCAACGACGGCGCGCAGCATCAACCCTTGATCGCCCATCTGGTCGATGGCTGAATAGGTCTGCTGCAATCGCGCCCTTCGCAACGCCTGCGCCGGTGGCGGCTCCGGCGTGAGGGTCGACCCGGAGATCCCGGCGACCGCGAGCACGCCACCGGAAGCGGAGAACAAAGCAGCTTCGTAAATGCCGGCCTGCTCGCTCGCGCGATGGAGCCGCAACGCCATCCCGCCCGGCTCCGCCTCCTGAAGCCTGAGCGCGAGCTGGGTGGCCTTGTTGGTCGTTTCCTTGAGCAGATAATCAAGCGCGCTGCGCCCGAGGTTGAGCCCGCCCTCCAGCGCACGGTCGACGCGAACATCGAACCAGGACTCGATGCTCTTGCCGAGAAACTGTACCGATACGCCGTAGAGCAGCGCGCCCGGCAACACCGCGACCAACGCGAACAGCAGCACCAGCCGCGCAGCGAGCCGCGCGCCGAACACGCCTGCCTTGAGGTTTCGCCGCAGCCTCAGGAGCTGGTATCCGACCAGGCCCATCAGAATCGCGACCATCGTCACGTTGAGCACGAGCAGCAGGTCGTAGCCGCGGGCGAAAAGGGCCGTGTTCGCGCTCGCGGTCGCAAGCAGGAACAGAAAGATCACGCCCAAGCACGCGCACGCGAGCAGCACGTAGCGGATGACGCGCGGGGCGCGAACGCCGTTCACACGACCCCCACGCTCGCGCCGTGAAACGGCTCGGCGGCGCTCATGGCGTGAAGCTCCACCGATACCACTCCGACGCGAGCGACCACTCGCGCGACGCGAGCGCGTTGACCTGAAAGGGCTTCGGAAGCTGCGCCACATCCAGCCGCAGTCGCACGGCCGCCTCGTAGCGATCGCCCTTGCTCAGCGCCTCGACAGCGACCACCGGCCGCGACGCGACGCGCGAGAGCAGATGCTCGACCTCGTCGAGAGATTCGAATTGTTGGCCAAAGAGGCCGGTGGTCACCCGGTACTGTTGCGTCAGCGGCGAATAGCTGATGCGATATTGGGTCGACTGTCCGACGAGCTTCTCGTCAAGCCAGTACCAGCGAGGCCGCGACAACTCGAACTCGAACACGAAATACAGCGATACGCCCTTCTGCAGCGCTTCTTCGAGGGTCGGATTGAACGCGACGTCGAACTGCGCGTTCAGCACGTAGCTGTCGTCCTCGGCGAGGAGCTCGGCGGATCTGACGGGAATGGTGTCCGCGCGCGCTGGCGGCGCCCACGCCCCCGAGCCCAGGCATAGCAACGCGGTCAGGCACAACAGGCCGACAAAGCGGTTCGTTGGCGACATGCCACGGGCGGCGGCGAGCCGCGCGATCCGGGTAGGAGATTCAGCGTTTCTCGAGCAGGGCGTAGAAAAATCCGTCGTGATTGTGCTCTGCGTCGCCCACCACTGGCAAGAGTTGGCCGTCGGCCGCGCCGAGCGAGGACGGCCAGTCGAGACGCGCGCGCGCCGCGTCGGCATGACGCGCAACGAACGCGCTGACCTGTTCTGCGTTCTCGGCACCAAACAGCGAGCACGTCGAATAGAGCAATCTGCCGCCGCGCGCGAGCGTCGGCCACAGCGCTTCGAGCAGGCGCTGTTGCTGCAGGACGAGACCCGCGAGGTCGCTTTCCCGACGCAACCATTTGCCATCGGGATGACGGCGGACAACGCCGGACGCCGTGCATGGAACATCGGCGAGGATGCGATCGAAAGGCCTGCCGTCCCACCACGCGTCCGGTTCGCCCGCGTCGCTCGCGACGAGCCGCGCGGAGAGCCCGAGCCGAGCGAGGTTCTCCGCAACGCGCTCGAGTCTCGAGCCGTCGACGTCGATCGCGGTGAGATCGAGGCTCGCAAGCTCGGCGAGATGCGTCGTCTTGCCGCCCGGAGCCGCGCACGCATCGAGCACGCGCATGCCATCGCGCGGACCGAGCAGCGGCGCCGCGAGCTGCGCCGCCGCGTCCTGCACCGAGAACGCGCCTTCTGCATACCCCGGCAGGGCGGTCACCGGCCGCGGCGTATCGACGCTGACGCCCGCGCATCCGACTCGCTTCGCGCCGACGCCGTGCGTCTCGAGCAATGCGACGAAAGCCTCGGGCGTGATTCGCCGCACGTTGGCGCGCAGACAAAGCGGCGGTCTCGCGTTGCCCGCATCGAGAACCTGGGCAAAGCGCTCCGGGTATTCGGCGCGCACGCGCTCGATCCACCAGCGCGGGTAGGAAAATCGCGCTTCCGGATCGTTTCCGATCTCCGCGAGCACCGCGGCCCTGCGGCGCAAGAAATGGCGCAGGATCGCATTGACCAGGCCCTTGGCCGAGGTGCGTCGCACGCGCGAGGTCGCCCGGACTGCGCAATCGACCACGATGTAGGCCGGAGCGCTGGTATGGACGAGCTGGTAGAGCGCGACCCAGAGCAGCGCCTCGACGTTCGCGTCGGCGAGCGGCCGATCGGCAAGCGTACGGACGATCGCTTTCAGCTGCCCGAGGAAGCGCAACGTTCCGTAGGCGAGCTCGTGGATCAGGGCGCGGTCGCTCGGCGCGGCCCCACCCTCGGTTGCCAGAGCTTTCGCGAGCGTCGTACCCGCGAGTACCCGCCTTACTGCCTTGGCCGCGATGCGCTGCGCACGCTCCATCGCGGCGGGTCGAAGTCGCCTACGCCGCCATCGCGAGCAGTCGGCGAATGCGCTCCTCGGTCGGCGGATGTGTGCTGAACATCCCGGACAAGCCTCCACCCGAGAGCGGATTGATGATCATCATTTGCGCGGTCGCCGGATGTGTCTCGGCGGTCTCCAGCGGAAGCCCTTTTGCGTAACGATCGATCTTCCCCAGCGCATCGGCCAGCGCGCGCGGATCGCCGGAGATTTCCGCGCCGCCGCGATCGGCCTCGTACTCGCGGGCGCGCGAAATGGCGAGCTGGATCAGCATGGCCGCGATAGGTGCGAGGATGAGCACCAGCAGCGCGACGACGGGATTGCGGTTATCGTCGTTGCGGCCGCCGAAGAACAGGCTGAACTGAGCGAGCGTCGAGATCGCGCCGGCGATCGACGCGGTGACTGTCGAGGTGAGGATATCGCGATGCTTGACGTGCGTAAGCTCATGTCCCAGGACAGCGCGGAGCTCGCGGGCGTTGAGAAGCTGCAGGATCCCCGTCGTCGCAGCGATCGCGGCGTGCTCCGGATTGCGTCCGGTGGCGAAGGCATTCGGCTGCGCCTCGTCGATCAGATACACCCGAGGCATCGGCAATGCGGCCCCTTCGGCGAGCTCCTTTACCGTGCCATACAGCTCAGGCGCGGTGCGCGCGTCGACTTCCTGTGCGCGATAGAGCCTGAGCACCATCGTGTCCGAGAACCAGTAGGCCCAGAGGTTGATGCCAAGTCCGAGCGCGAGTGCGAGCACCATGCCCTGGCCGCCGCCGAGCAAGGCGCCGACCGAGCCGAACAACGCGACGATGGCCGCCATCAGCAGGCCCGTCTTGAACCAGTTACCCATCATAGAGTCTTTCTCCACCCCGATTCAGGCGGGGTTGCAAAGCGTTAGATTGCGTCCGGCGCCGGCGATTCAACCATTCGTCATGCCGAATCGGGCGCCGACGGCGACCGGATGGCCGGCGAGGAACGCCGCCGCCGACATCCGCCTGCCACCCGCGCGCTGCATTTCAGTAATCATGAGCGCACCTTCCCCGCAAGCGACGACGATACCCGACGCATCGGCGCGCACGACGGCGCCGGGTGCGCCGAACCTGCCGGACAGCGGCAGCGCCTTCCAGATCTTCAGCGCCGTGCCGCCCAGGCCCGTCCCCGCTCCGGGCGTCGGGTCGAGGGCGCGGACCGCGCGGTCGAGCGCCTTCGCGTCGGCGTTCCAGTCGAGCTGCTCCGCCTCGCGCCCGATCTTGGCCGCATAGGTCGCGGTCGCATCGGTTTGCGGCGTCGCGACGAGGCGCCCCTCCCGGTGGAGCTCGGCGAGAACCTCGACGATCGCTCGCGCCCCAACCCTGGCGAGCTTGTCGCGCAGGCTGCCCGCGGTCTCCCGCGCCTCGATCGGCACGGGATGCCGGACGATGACCGGCCCGGTGTCCAACCCCTCGTCCATGCGCATGATCGAGATGCCGGTTTCCCGATCGCCGGCAAGCAGGGCGCGCTCGATGGGCGCGGCGCCGCGCCAGCGCGGCAACAGCGAGGCGTGAATATTGATGCAGCCGTAACGCGGCCAGTCGAGTATCGCCGGGGGAACGATCAGCCCGTACGCCGCCACGACCAGCACGTCCAGGGGCGTTGCCACGATCGGTGCCCACTCGGGTTCGCGCTTGAGGCGTGGCGGCTGCGCAACGCTGAGGCCGCGACCGAGCGCAAGAATCTTGACGGGACCGGGCTCCTGCCGCATGCCACGGCCGTGCGGCCGATCCGGCTGCGTGAGCACCAGCGGGACGGCAAACCCGGCGGCGAGGATCGACTCCAGCGCCGTCGCGGCGAAGGTGGGCGTCCCGGCGAACCCAACGCGCATCGGGCCGCTGCCGGAAGCTAGACCGCGATCCGCTGCTTCTTCCTTGCCTTCGCCGCGAGCCGCGCACGCTTGAGCGGCGACAGATAATCGACGAAGACCTTGCCAACGAGATGATCCATTTCGTGCTGCACGCACACCGCCAGCATCCCGTCGGTCGTAAGCTCGAACGGTTCGCCACGTTCGTCCTGCGCGCGCACCGTGATCCGCCCCGCGCGCCGCACCTTGTCGTAGTAGCCCGGCACGGACAGGCAGCCTTCTTCGTATCCCGACTCACCTTCGGCGAAAACCAGCTCCGGGTTGATGAAGACCTTGAGGTCATCGTGGGTCGGGCTCACGTCGATCACGATAATCCGCTTGTGCACGTTGACCTGCGTGGCGGCCAGCCCGATCCCCGGGGCCGCATACATGGTCTGGGCCATGTCGCGGACCAACCTCCGGATGTCGGCGGTGACCACGGCGACCGGCGCGGCGATCTTTCGAAGCCGGGAGTCAGGGTATTCGAGGATGTCCAGAATCATAATAGCTTGCAAAATGGATATTTGGGATGCAGAATCACGCCTAAACCCTTATTTTGCGGCGGTTTAGGACGTTAGCAAGGTCACGGTGAACCTTCCGTCTCGGAGAGGCATCATGCGCGCGAAGTCTATCATAGCGTCGTCGCTGGTTTCGACGTGCCTGCTGGCGCTTCTGCTCGCGTCGGGCGTACTGCAGGCGCAGGAAATACAGCTTCAGGACAACCCCCCTGACCGTTACACGGTCCAGAAGGGCGACACGCTGTGGGGGATCGCAGGCAAATTCCTCAAGCAGCCCTGGCGCTGGCCCGATCTGTGGCGCATGAATCGCGACCAGATCAAGGATCCCCATTGGATTTATCCCGGCGACGTTGTCGTTTTCGATCGCAGCGACGGAAAGCCGCGACTCACGCTCGAGCGCGGGGCCCGCGGGTCCGACGCGACCCGCCTGGCGCCGGCGATTCGCGTCGCGCCGCTCGCGGCAGCGGCCATTCCGACCATCCCCCCGGGCGACATCGAGCCCTTCCTGACGCGGCCGATCATCACCGGCCCCGATGGCGTGCCGGGCGCGGGCAAGATCGTCGCCGCACGCGACCCGCGCGTGGTCCGTGGCGCGGGCGACGCCGTATACGCGGTCAATGTCGAAGAGACGGCGGGCACCGAGTGGTTCATCTATCGGCCGGCGAGGGTCCTGCGCTCCTTCGACAGCAACGAGCTCCTGGGCAACGAGCTGCGCTTCCTCGGCACCGCGCACGTCGAGCGCTTCGGTGAAGTCAGCACGCTGCGCATCACGTCCGCGCGCGAGGAGATCCTGTTCGGCGATACGGTCGTACCCGCGCCTCGCGAGGAGCTCCTGAACTATGTGCCTCATACGCCGGACCGCGTGGTCGACGGTCGCATCATCGCGCTCGCCAACGACTCCGTGGAAACCGGCCGCGGCTATCTCGTGACGCTCGACCGCGGACTCCGCGACGGGCTGGAGGTCGGTCACGTGCTGGCGATCTATCATCCGGCGCCTGTGATTCCCGACCCCCGTGCCTACGAAGGTCCGGACATCCTTTCCAAGCTCGCTGACCAGACGCGGGCGATCGTGCCGCCCACGCGCTACCTGAACCTGCCTCCGGAGCGTTCCGGGCTGTTGTTCGTCTTCCGCGTGTTCGACAGGCTGTCCTACGCGATCGTGCTCAACACGACCGAGCCGATCTTAGTCGGCGACGTCGTGCGCAGGCCCTAGGCTTCGCCTCGGATGGACCTCGACGCCCGCGTCGAGGCTTGGGCGTCGCTGCAGCTCATCCCGGGGTTATCTACCCGCGCGCTGTTCACGCTGCTGAAAGCGTTTGGGGGGCCGGTCGAGCTTCGCGCCGCTTCGCGCGAGAGCCTGACGCGCTTCGTGCCGGTCGATCTCGCCGAAGCCATCCGCCGCGGTCCGGACCCGGCGCAACTCGAGCGCACCATGAAATGGCTGGGTGCGCCCGATCGCTGGCTCATCGCCTGGGACGACACTCATTACCCTGCGGCGCTGCTGACGCTCCCCGATCCGCCGGCCGCGTTCTGTTACGTCGGCCGACGCGAGCTTCTCAATCGTCCGACGCTGGCCATCGTCGGCAGTCGGAACGCGACCCCTCAAGGCATCGAACATGCCGAAGCGTTCGCGGCTGCGCTGTCGGATGCCGGGCTTACGATCATCAGCGGGCTTGCGCTCGGGATCGACGCCGCAGCGCATCGCGGCGGGCTAGCCGGCGCTTCGAGCAGCATCGCGGTCGTCGGTACCGGCCTTGACCGGGTCTATCCGCCCGCAAACCGCGATCTCGCCAAGCGCCTGGCCGAGGAAGGCGGGCTGTTATCGGAGTTCGCGCTGGGCACACCTCCATTGCCGGCGAACTTCCCGCAGCGTAATCGGATCATCAGCGGGCTCGCGCGGGGCGTGCTGGTGATCGAGGCGACACTGAACAGCGGCTCGCTGATCACGGCACGGCTTGCCGCCGATCAGGGACGCGAGGTCTTCGCGATTCCGGGCTCGATCGATTCTCCGTTTTCGAAAGGCAGTCACCGATTGATCCGGGACGGGGCCAAGCTCGTCGAGACGGCGGTGGACGTGCTCGAGGAGCTCGGACTCGGGGCCCAGGCTCGAACCGAAGCAGGGGCACCGGACCGGCGCGGCAGCCCAGCGGCAGCGGGCGCGGCCGGCCGCGTGCTGGCGGCCCTGGGTTACGAGCTGGCTGGGATCGACGTGCTCACAGCCCGCACCGGCCTGCCGACGGAAGCCATCGCCGCGGCGCTGGTTGAACTCGAGCTCTCCGGGCAGGTCGCACCCCTGCCAGGTGGGAATTACCAGCGCCTGCGCTGACGAGCCGACACCCGCGTCGCGGTGGGCCGAAGACGTTCCTTGTTCGGCCGGCTGTCCTTGCTTATCATCTCCCCCTCTTTTACGGGCCGCCCGAAACACCAACTGTCCCCTCATGATCAAGCGCCTCATCATCGCCGAGAAACCTTCCGTGGCCGCCGACATCGCCCGGGCGCTTGGCGGTTTCTCGCGTCACGACGACTATTTCGAGAGCGACAAGTACGTGCTGTCGTCGGCGATCGGGCACCTGCTCGAGATCGGCGCGCCCGACGAGGAGGAAGTCAAACGAGGTAAGTGGACATTCACTCACCTTCCGGTGATTCCATCCCGGTTCGCGTTGAGACCTCTGGAAAAGACCGAAGCTCGCCTGAAGCTGTTGCTCAGGCTGATGAAGCGTAAGGACGTCACCGAGCTGATCAACGCGTGCGACGCAGGTCGGGAAGGCGAGCTCATCTTCCGCTACATCGTTCAGTACGCGAAGACGAGCAAGCCGATCAGGCGCCTGTGGTTGCAGTCGATGACGCAGAACGCGATCCAGGATGGTTTCGCCTCTCTGCGCAAGGACGAGACGATGCGGCCACTCGCGGATGCCGCGGTGTGCCGCTCGGAATCCGACTGGCTCGTCGGCATCAACGGCACCCGCGCGATGACCGCGTTCAACTCCAAGTCGGGCGGATTTCAGCTCACTACGGTCGGGCGCGTGCAAACCCCGACACTCGCGATCCTCGTCGAGCGCGAGGCCAAGATCCGCGCCTTCGAGCCGCGCGACTACTGGGAAATCCTCGCCACCTTTCGCGCCGCCGGCGGCGAGTACGACGGCCGCTGGTTCGACGAGTCGTTTCGCAAGACAGACGACCCGGACTCGCGTGCAGAGCGCCTGTGGGAGGAAGCGAAGGCTCGGGCCGTCGCGGCGAAATGCGAAGGCCAGCCCGGCACGGTCACCGAAGAGTCGAAGCCGTCGACGCAAAGTCCGCCGCTGCTCTACGACCTCACGAGCCTCCAGCGCGAAGCCAATGGTCGTTTCGGATTTTCGGCACGCACGACGCTCTCCCTCGCGCAGGCGCTGTACGAACGGCACAAGGTCCTGACCTACCCGCGCACCGATTCGCGCGCGCTGCCCGAGGACTACCTGCCGACCGTCAAGGCGACGCTCGAGGCGCTCAAGCAGACCAACGCCTACGGCGTATTCGCCGGTCAGGTGCTGAAGGCGAAGTGGCTCAAGCCGAACAAGCGCATCTTCGACAACAGCAAGATCTCGGATCACTTCGCGATCATCCCCACGCTGCAGAAGCCCAAGAGCCTGAGCGAAGCCGAGGCGAAGCTCTACGATCTCGTGGTCAAGCGTTTCCTGGCGATCTTCTATCCGGCCGCGGAATACCTGCTGACGACCCGCATTACCCGCGTGGCCGGCGAACCCTTCAAGACCGAAGGCAAGGTGCTGGTGAGTCCGGGCTGGCTCGCGGTGTACGGCAAGGAAGCGCAATCCACCGACGAGCCGATGCTGGCCAAGGTCCTGCCCAACGAGAAGGTGGCCACCGAGGAGATCCGCGTCGTCGCCAACCAAACCAAGCCACCCGCGCGGTTCAACGAAGCTACGCTGCTCTCCGCGATGGAGGGTGCGGGCAAGACGATCGAGGATGACGAGCTGCGCGAAGCGATGCGGGAGAAGGGGCTCGGCACGCCCGCCACGCGCGCCCAGATCATCGAGGGTCTGATCCACGAGAAGTATGTCCTTCGCGACGGGCGCGAGCTCACGCCAACCGCGAAAGCGTTCTCCTTGATGACGCTCCTGCACGGTCTCGGCGTACCCGAGCTCTTCTCGCCGGAGCTCACCGCGGAATGGGAGTTCAAGCTCGCGCAGATGGAGCACGGCGCGCTCAAGCGTGAGCAGTTCATGCGCGAGATCGTCCGCATGACCAAGCACATCGTAGCCCAGGCGAAGCATCACGAAAGCGACACGATCGCCGGTGATTTCGCCGAACTCTCCGCGCGCTGTCCCAAGTGCGGCGGCGAGGTTCACGAGAACTACAAGAAGTTCCAATGTCAGTCGTGCGACTTCGGGTTCTGGAAGATCGTTGCCGGCCGGCAGCTGGAGATTCCCGAGGCGGAAGCGCTGCTCACCGACCGGGCAGTCGGTCCGCTCGAAGGCTTTCGCAGCAAGCTCGGGCGGCCGTTCGCCGCGCGCCTGAAGCTCACCGACGCGAACGAAGTGCAATTCGATTTCGGCGACGGCGGCGATGGCGGGTCGGGGGCCGAGGCGCCGGACTTCAGCGGGCAGGAGCCGCTCGGCGTCTGCCCCAAGTGTGGCGGCCGGGTGTTCGAGCTACCCGCGGCTTACGTGTGCGAACGTGCCGTCGGACCGGAGAAAAGCTGTGACTTCCGCTCAGGACGCGTGATCCTTCAGCGTCCGATCGAGCGCGCCGATATGCAGAAGCTGCTCTCCTCGGGCAAGACCGATCTGCTGCCCTTCGTCTCGGCGCGAACGCGACGCCCCTTTTCGGCTTACCTCGTGCGCCAGCCTGACGGCAAGATCGGCTTCGAGTTCGAGGCGAAGGAGGGCGGCAAGGGTCGCGGCGCAAAGTCCGCACGCGGTACACCTGCGCTGCGCGTGCTCGGTCCGCATCCGAAGGACAAGCAGCCGGTGGAATTGCATTCCGGCCGCTACGGCCCCTATGTGAAGCACGGCGGGATCAATGCCACGCTACCCGACCGAGATCGCATCGATGCGGTCACGCTGGGTGAAGCGGTCGAGCTGCTTGCAGCCAAGTCCGGCAAGACCAAGAGCGCCCGACCCGGCAAGTTCGCCGCGAAGGCGGCCAAGCCCGGCCCCAAGCCGACACAGCGCAAGCGCGCCGCGTAGCGAGCGAGAAACCCGCGGGAGCGAGCGGGGTGAAGCGAGCGAGCCGGTGCCCGCGGAAGCGAGTGGGGTACCGAGCACCCGCGGGCGCCGCGAGCGAACGCGACGGCATCGCATCGCGCGCCTGCGGATTACACTTCGCCGAACCTGATCCCCTGCGCCAGCGGCAGCTCGCGGCTCCAGTTGATGGTGGTCGTCTGGCGGCGCATGTACGCCTGCCACGCGTCGGATCCGGCCTCTCGCCCGCCGCCCGTTTCCTTCTCGCCGCCGAACGCGCCGCCGATTTCCGCACCCGAAGTGCCGATGTTGACGTTGGCGATGCCGCAGTCGCTGCCCGAGGCCGACAGAAACGCTTCGGCGTTGCGCACGCTGCCCGTGAAGATCGACGAAGAAAGCCCCTGCGGCACGCCGTTCTGCAGCGCGATCGCCTCGGAAAGCTCGCGATAGCGGATCACGTAGAGAATGGGCGCGAAGGTCTCGCGCTGCACGATCGGCCACTCGTTGCGTGCGTTCACGATGATGGTCGGCTCGACAAAGAAGCCTCGGCCGTCCCGCACGGTTCCACCACAGGCAAGCTCGCCGCCCGAAGCAAGCGCCTCCTCAACGGCTCGCCGGTAGCCCGCCACCGCCGCGGCATCGATGAGCGGGCCCATCAGCGTCGATGCCTCGAGCGGGTCTCCGATCCGCACCTGCGCATAAGCCTCTCGAAGACGCCGCACGAGCACCGGTTCGATCGACTCGTGCACGATGACCCGGCGCGTGGTCGTGCAGCGCTGGCCGGCGGTCCCGACGGCGCCGAAGACCACCGCCGGAACCACGAGGTCGAGGTCTGCGTCTTCCGCGACGATGATCGCGTTATTGCCCGAGCACTCGAGAAGCGTGCGTCCGAACCGTCCCGCGACCGTCCCGGCGATCTGGTGACCGACCGCCGACGAGCCGGTGAACGAGACGAGCGCCACCCGTGGATCGCTGGCAAGCCGCGCCGCCGCCTCGCGACCCGCATCGATCAGAAGCGTGAAGATCGCGGGCAGCTCGAGCTCGGCCATGATCCGATTGCACAGATTTTGAACAGCAATCGCGGCCAGCGGCGTCTTGGGGGAAGGTTTCCATACGGTGGCGTTGCCGCAGATCGCGGAGAGCAGCGCGTTCCACGCCCATACCGCGACCGGGAAGTTAAACGCCGTGATCACGCCCACCACGCCGAGGGGATGCCATTGCTCGTACATCCGGTGCGCAGGCCGCTCCGAATGCATCGTCTTGCCGTAGAGCATGCGCGACTGCCCGACGGCGAAGTCGGCGATATCGACCATCTCCTGGACTTCGCCGTCACCCTCGGCCTTGATCTTGCCGTTCTCGAGGGCGATGAGCGTGCCGAGCGCATCCTTGTGCTCGCGCAGGAGCAGGCCCAGGCGGCGCACCGCTTCGCCGCGCTTAGGCGCGGGTACGTCGCGCCAGGCGTGCGCAGCGGCAGCCGCGCTGCCGAGCACGACTTCGCAGTCGGCTGCGGTCGCGGTCGCGACGCTGGCGATCGGCGATTCGTCGCTGGGACTGACCGACGCGAGATTCGGTCCGCCGCCGCGCCACGGCGCAGGCGCCGGCATTCTGTGCCTCGAGGCCAAGGCTCGCCAGCAGCGCGCTTCGATCCTTGCTCATCGCCGCCGTGTGCGGAGCGCGAGCGCCGGTCCGCGCGGGTCCTCAGACGTCGAGGTTGCGTACGCCCAGTGCATTCGATTCGATGAACGCGCGACGCGGCTCGACCTGCTCGCCCATGAGCGTCGAGAAGATTTCCTCGGAGGCCACGGCGTCTTCGATCCGGACGCGGAGGAGCCTCCGGGCCCCCGGGTCCATCGTGGTTTCCCACAACTGTGCCGGATTCATCTCCCCCAGACCCTTGTAACGCTGGATTGCGATGCTCGAGCGCGCCTCGGCGAGCAGCCAGTCGAGCGCTTCCTTGAACGACTTGACCGCCTGCTGCTTGTCACCGCGTTTGATCACCGCGCCCGGCTGGATCAAATCCTGCAGAACGTCGGCCGCCGCCTGGATCTGGGCGCCATCACCGCTCGCCAGGAAATCGCCGTCCAGCGCGGTCACATGCGGGGTTCCGTGATGCGTTCGCACGATCGTGAGCCGGCGGGTTTCCGCCGCCGCGTCGTACCGCGCCTCGACGCGCAGCTCCGGATCGGCAATCGCATCCTGCAAAGCCTGTGCACTGCGCGTGGCTGCGGCCTCGGTGCCGAGCTCCACGCGCACACCTCCGAGCATCGCGTAGAGCGCAGACGGATCGATGAGACGCGCAAGGCGCTCTACCACCGCCTCGGCCAGAAGATACTCGCGCGCCACGTTCTCGAAGGTCTGCGCCGCAAGGGGCGGCGCATTCACGCCGGGTGTGAGCTCGGCGCCGTTCAGCGCGACTTTGAGCAGGTGACCCTTGAGCTCATGGTCATCCTTCAGATAGTGCTCCTGCTTGCCCTGCTTCGCCTTGTAGAGGGGCGGCTGGGCGATGTAGATGTGACCGCGCTCGACCAGCTCCGGCATCTGCCGATAGAAGAAGGTGAGCAGAAGCGTGCGGATGTGCGAGCCGTCCACATCGGCGTCGGTCATGATGATGATGCGGTGATAACGAAGCTTGGCGATATCGAAAGCGTCCTTGTCGTCCTTGTCGACGCCGACCTTGCCAAAACCCGCGCCCAACGCGGTGATCAGCGTCACGATTTCCTGGGAGGCGATCAGCTTGTCGAAACGCGCGCGCTCGACGTTGAGGATCTTGCCGCGCAGCGGCAGGATCGCCTGGAACTTGCGATCGCGGCCCTGCTTGGCCGAGCCTCCCGCGGAGTCGCCTTCGACCAGGTACAGCTCACAGAGCGCCGGGTCGCGCTCCTGGCAATCGGCGAGCTTGCCG
>VBCL01000025.1:21746-28950 GCA_005888865.1 Betaproteobacteria bacterium
CGAGAACTTCGGCTCCGGCACCTTGACCGACAGCACGCAGGTCAGTCCCTCGCGCATGTCGTCGCCGGTCGTCTCGACCTTGGCCCGCTTCGCCAGCTCCTCCTTCTCGATGTAGCTGTTGAGCGTGCGCGTCATCGCCTGACGAAGGCCCGTCAGGTGCGTGCCGCCGTCGCGCTGCGGAATGTTGTTGGTAAAGCACTGCACGGACTCGGTATACGAATCGTTCCACTGCATGGCGACTTCGACGGTCACCCCATCCTTCTCGCCGGTGGAATGGAAAATCCGTGAATGCAGGACCGTCTTGCTGCGGTTCATGTACTCGACGAATCCCTTGATGCCGCCGGTGAACGCGAACGTCTCGCTCTTTCCGTCACGCTGGTCGACCAGCTCGATCTTCACACCGTTGTTGAGGAAGGAGAGCTCGCGAATGCGCCGCGCCAGGATCTCGTAGTGAAACTCCACATTGGAGAACGTTACGGGCGAGGCCTTGAAATGCACTTCGGTGCCGCGTCGTTCCGTCGGTCCGACCACGGCAAGTGGCGCGACCGGAACGCCATCATGGAAGTCCATCTGATACATCCTGCCGCCGCGCCAGATCCGGAGCTTGAGCCACTCGGACAGGCCGTTTACCACGGAGACACCGACGCCGTGCAGGCCGCCGGAGACCTTGTACGAATTCTGGTCGAACTTGCCCCCGGCATGGAGCTCGGTCATCACGATCTCGGCCGCCGAGCGCTTGAGCTCGTCGTCGTCCTTGATGTCGGTCGGAATGCCGCGGCCGTTGTCGACCACCGACACGGAATTGTCGGCGTGGATGACCACCTTGATGTCATCGCAGTATCCGGCCAGCGCTTCGTCGATGGCGTTGTCGAGCACCTCGAACACCATGTGATGAAGGCCTGTGCCATCGGAGGTGTCGCCGATGTACATTCCGGGGCGCTTGCGCACCGCCTCGAGGCCCTTCAGGACTTTGATGCTGTTCGAGTCGTAGCCGCTATTGTCCACGGCCCTCGTCTGGGGTTCGTTCATTCGCAATAATCTCGCTTCTTGCAGTTCATAAAACACCGACGCCGACTTGGGGTCGGCGCCGCGGGTGCTTCCAAGATGCGCTGCCGGGTCTAGCGGTATCGGAGAGCGGCAGGCGGGTTACACAGCGTCCGGCTTTCACGGACAGACAGCATCGCACTCCATCGTGTGAGAACAAGGTGGTCAAATTCGCATCGGCATGACGACATACTTGTAGTCGCCGCGTTCGGGCATGGTGATGAGTGCGCTGGAGTTCGCGTCGCCCAAGGCAAGAACGACTCGATCGGCAGCAAGGTTGTGCAGGACGTCGAGAAGGTAGGTGATGTTGAATCCGATGTCGAGCGGCTCGCCCTTGTACGCGATCTCCAGCTCTTCCTCGGCTTCTTCCTGCTCGCTGTTGGTACAGATGATCTTCAGTTGATCGGGGCCAAGCACCAGACGCACGCCGCGGAATTTCTCGTTCGACAGGATCGCCGCGCGCTGCAATGCCTGCAGCAGCTCGGCACGCGAGAGATCGAGCTGTTTCGAATGCCCGCTGGGAATGACACGGTTGTAGTCCGGAAACTTGCCGTCGACCACCTTGCTCACGAGCTCGATATTCGAGAACCGGAAGCGCACCTGGTTGGTGAGAAGATCGATGGTCAGCTCCGCGTCGCTGTCTTCGAGAAGCTTGCCGAGCTCGAGCACGGTCTTGCGCGGCAGAATGACCTCCTGCTTCGAGTAATTTCCCGTAACGGCGATGCTCGCGTACGAAAGACGGTGCCCGTCGGTCGCCACTGCCTGCAGCGAGCCCTTGTCGATCACCAGAAGCATGCCGTTCAGGTAGTAACGGATGTCCTGCTGCGCCATCGCGAACTCGGCGAGCTTGAGCAGTCCACGGAAATCGCGCTGCGGTAGCGCAATCGTTTGTTGCTGTTCCTGCGAGAGCCCGATGCGGGGATAGTCGGCAGCGGGCAGCGTTTGCAGATTGAACCTCGAACGACCGGCGCGCACCGTCATCTTGCCCGCGGCCGTGTCGACGTTGAGCGAAGAATCCTCCGGAAGTGCGCGAAGCAAGTCCTGCAGTTTGCGCGCTCCGACGGTCACCGCCTGCTCCTGCTTGCTGGCGAGCTCACTGTTGGCCGTGATCTGCATCTCGAGATCAGTGGCCGTGACGAAAAGGCGCCCGTTCTTTTGTTCGAGCAATACGTTGGCCAGGATCGGCAGCGTCTGGCGCCGTTCGACGATTCCGGATACCGCCTGCAATGGCTTTAGCAACGCGTCTCTGGAGACTTGTTTTAGTTGCATTGTTTAAACCTAGTAATAGCTAATAGGACGCGACGGTCAGTCCGGGAGAACCTTGAAAAAAACAATGCGATCCGGCGGTTGGAGCAACTGCAACCGCAGGGACAAAACGTGTACCGGCTGTGGATCGATTGGGGACGAAAATGCTCTTTTCACGATCGGCCGCTCAATCCACAAATTATAGACTCCTTCACACACGATTCATACCGCTAAAATAGGTCGTTGGAGTGTCAATTCCGGAGCACTTGCAGCAAGAAGGCGACGTCGCGGTTGATCTCCGGCACCGAGTCGCGCAGCTTCGTGATCTGCCGGCATGCGTGCAGCACGGTGGTGTGGTCGCGTCCGCCGAAATTGCTGCCGATCTCAGGTAACGAGAGCTGGGTCAGCTCCTTGGCGAGCGCCATCGCGACCTGCCGCGGCCGCGCCACCGCGCGGGTGCGCTTCTTCGAATGCATGTCCGAGATACGGATCTTGTAGTAGTCGGCGACGGTCTTCTGGATGTTTTCGATCGAGATCTGACGGTTCTGCACCGCGAGCAGATCGCGCAGGGCGTCTTTGGCGAGCGCGAGCGAGATCTCCTGCCCATGAAAGCTCGAGTACGCGAGCACCCGCTTGAGCGCTCCTTCGAGCTCTCGAACATTGGAGCGGATGTGCTTGGCGATAAAGAACGCAACCTGTTCGTCGACCTTGACGCCGGTGGTCGCAGCCTTCGACAGCAGGATCGCGACGCGCATCTCGAGCTCGGGCGGCTCGAGCCCCACGGTGAGCCCCCAGCCGAAGCGCGAGATCAGGCGCTCTTCGATCCCGGCGATCTCCTTGGGATACGTATCGCAGGTGATCACCACCTGCTTGTGCGCTTCGATGAGGGTGTTGAACAGGTAGAAGAACTCCTCCTGCGTGCGCGACTTGTTGCCGAAGAACTGGATGTCGTCGATGAGCAGGAGGTCGAGCGACCGGTAATAGCGCTTGAACTCGTCGAACGCCTTGTGCTGGTAGGCTCGCACGACGTCGGACACGTAGGTCTCGGCATGGATATAGCGGATCCTGGCGTTGGCGTTGGTGCCCAGAATGTGATTGCCGATCGCCTGGATGAGATGTGTCTTGCCGAGCCCCACGCCGCCATACACGAACAACGGGTTGTACGAGGTGGGATGCTCCGCGACCTGGAGACCCGCCGCACGCGCCAGCTGGTTGGCTTTGCCCGACACGAAGGAGGCGAACGAAAACGCCGGATTGAGGCTCGCCTGCTCGATGCGGCGACCGCCGGCGACCGCGGGTGCGGCAGTCGCCAACGCAGGGGCAGCGCGCTCACTCTCTGCCGCGGTGCGCTCGGCCCCTTCCGCGACGACCATCGCCATCTGCAGCGGCCGTCCCAGCGCCACCGTCGCCAGTTCCTCGATGCGCCCGGCAAAGCGCTCTTTCACCCATTGCAGCACGAAGCGGTTCGGGGCGATCAGCACGAGGCCCTCGCCGCTATGCTCGAGGCGCAACGGTCGGATCCAGGTATTGAACTGCTGCGGCGTCAGCTCACGCTTGAACGCTTCGAGACAGGTCGGCCAGAATGAGGCGGTGGACATCAACGCGGAAAGTACAGGGGTCTAAAGAAAAAACGCGGGCGCCGCGAGGGAGCCCGTTGTCGCCGGATTGTACGCGCACGCTGGAAAGTTATCCACAGCGGTCTGCACCTTTGACTCGGCACAATTTGGCTTGACAGCAGACGGCGCTAAACGCTTTAATACAAGGCTTTTTTCCAGCAAGGCATCGTCATGAAACGCACCTACCAGCCCTCGGTCATCAAACGCAAACGGACCCATGGGTTCCGCGCCCGCATGAAGTCCGTCGGCGGCCGCAAAGTCCTGCGCGCGCGCCGCGCCAAAGGTCGCGCCCGGCTCGCCGTCTGACGGCGAAGGCGCTCGTCCGGCTTGACCCGCCGCCATCGGCTGCGCGGCGCCGCGGTGTTTGCCGCGGTGTTTCGACGTGGCCAGCGCTTCGAAGGCGAGCGGTTCCAGCTCGTCGCGGTCCCGGCCAATCGGGAGGGACGGGTGGGTTACGTGATCGGCAAAAAGCTCCTCGCCCGGGCCGTCGATCGGAACCGGCTCAAGCGCACGCTTCGCGAAGCGATCAGGGCACGTCGCCCGGCCATGAACGCGTTTGACGTTATCGTGCGGTTGCGGCGACCGTGCGCCTCGAAAGACCTCGCCGCGGCGCTCGCCGATGCCTCGGCGCTGCTCGACGCCCTCGGTTCGGGCAAGCAATGAAGCTGTTGCTGCTGTGGGTGCTGCGCGCCTATCAATACATGCTGCGGCCGCTGCTCGGCGCGAATTGCCGCTTCTATCCGAGCTGCTCCGACTACGCCCGGGAAGCGATTGAACGCCACGGCGCCGCGAGAGGATCGTGGCTTGCGGTGCGACGGATTGCTCGCTGCCATCCTTACCACGCCGGTGGTTTCGATCCGGTCCCCTGACCCGTCGGCCCGCCGAACCTAGCCCGCGACTCGCGCGTCCATGGACACCCAACGCCTCATCCTGTTCGTCATCTTCTCGTTCTCCGCCCTTTTTCTCTGGGAGCGGTGGCAGGCCGAGCACCGCCCACCGCCGAGCGTGCCGAGTCAAAGCGCGCCCAAATCCGCGAACGACACGCCCGCGCCATCCACAGGAACGCCGCCGGCCGCGGGGGCGCCCAATGTCCCGGGCGAGCCCGCCGCTGCGGCGCCCAAGGCCGGGGAAACGGTCACGATCAAGACCGATCGCTATGTGGCCGAGGTCGATACGCTCGGCGTGGTGATCAAGGAGGTCGCGCTGACCGAGCATCGCGACACCGACAACGCCAACAAGCCGTACCTTCTTCTGCAGAAAAACGAGAACCGAACGTTCGTCGCGCAGAGCGGCTTGATCGGCGAAGGGCTCCCGAACCACCACACGCTGTGGCAGGTGTTGCCCGGTCCGCGCGAGCTTCCACCGGGCGCAGAGAAGCTCGAGCTCAAGCTCACCGCGGGTGACAAGGTCATCCAGACGCTGACCTTTCACCGCGGCAGCTACGTGATCGACGTGAGCTACGAGATCAACAACGCGGGGCCGGCGCCGATCGCGCCAGCGGCCTATTTTCAGTTCGCCCGCGACAGCAAATCGACCGGCGTGCAGAGCTGGGGCGCACCTTCGGCGTATACCGGACCGGTGCTCTACGACGAGGCGGACAAGTACAAGAAGATCGACTTTGCCGACATCGACAAGGGCAAGGCCAAGTTCACCGACAAGAGCGACAACGGCTGGATCGGCATGGTCGAGCACTATTTCGTCGCGGCATGGCTGCCTTCCGACGCGAAGAAGCTTCCCCGCGAGTTCTACGTGAACAAGGTCGACAACCTTTACTACGACGGCGTCAAGGTTCCGCTCGGCAGCATCGCGCCCGGCACCTCCGGACGCATCGATGTGCCGCTCTACGTCGGCCCGCAGGAGCAGGATACGCTGAAGACGCTCGCCAACGGCCTCGACCTGGTCGTCGACTACGGCGTGTTCACCGTCATCGCCGCGCCCCTGTTCTTTCTGCTCAAGTGGCTGCATTCGCTGCTCGGTAACTGGGGTTGGGCGATCATCGCGATGACCATCATCATCAAGAGCGCGTTCTATCCGTTGAACCATGCCAGCGCACGCTCGATGGCGAAAATGAAGCTGGTCGCGCCGAAGATGAAGGCGCTGCAGGAGCAGTACGCCAACGACAAGCAAGCGCTTCAGATGAAAATGATGGAGCTCTACAAGACCGAGAAGATCAACCCGCTCGGTGGCTGTCTTCCGATCGTCGTGCAGATTCCCGTGTTCATCGCGCTCTACTGGGTTCTCCTGGGCGCCGTGGAGCTGCGGCACGCGCCATGGATCGGCTGGATCCACGACCTGTCGGCGCCCGATCCGTTCTTCGTGCTGCCGGTCGTGTACGCGATCACCGCGTTCCTCCAGGTCAGGCTCTCGCCCACGCCGATCCAGGACCCGGTGCAGGCGAAAGTCATGCAGATCATGCCCGTGGCGTTCTCGATCCTGTTCCTGTTTTTCCCGTCGGGCCTGGTGCTCTACTGGCTGATCAACAATGCCATTCAGATCTTCCAGCAATGGCACATGAACCGATTGCTGACGCGCGAAGCGGCGGCCGCGGCGGCAAAACGTCGCTGAGGCCACTGAGCGCGCCACCAAGCGCTTCGGCACCGCCCGCGACGCCGGGCGACGTGATCGCGGCGATTGCCACGGCCGGCGGTCGCGCGGGCATCGGCGTGGTGCGTGTCTCCGGACCGGATGTCCGGCCGATCCTCGATGGCATGGTCGGCCGCGAGCTCGCGCCACGCGTGGCGACCTTCGTGGTCTTCAGGGGTGCCCGCGGCGAGATGCTCGATCAGGGGCTGGCGCTCCTGTTCCCCGCGCCAGCCTCCTATACCGGCGAGACGGTGCTGGAGCTTCACGGGCACGGCGGGCCCGCGGTGCTCTCATTGCTTCTCAATCGTTGCCTCGATCTCGGCGCGCGGCTCGCCGAGCCGGGAGAATTCACCAAGCGCGCATTTCTCAACGGCAAGCTTGACTTAGCCCAGGCCGAAGGCGTCGCCGATCTCATCGAAGCGGCAACGACGACCGCCGCGCGCGCCGCGGTGCGCAGTCTGTCCGGCGCGTTCTCGAGCGAGATCTCCACGATCGTCGACGCGCTCATCGAGCTACGCGCGTTCACCGAGGCGACGCTGGATTTTCCCGACGAGGACATCGACTTCATCCGTGCCTCCGACGCCGCCGGCAGGCTCGCGGGCCTCATCGAGCGGCTCGCTGGCGTCATCGGTCGCGCGCGCCAGGGAAGCCTGCTGCGCGAAGGCCTCGGCGTTGCGCTCATCGGACAACCCAACGTGGGCAAGTCGAGCCTGCTC
>VBCL01000025.1:28986-33230 GCA_005888865.1 Betaproteobacteria bacterium
CCACGCGTGACGCGATCCGCAGCAGCATCGAGATCGACGGCATTCCGCTGCATATCGTCGACACCGCGGGGCTCCGGCCGACCACCGACGCGGTCGAAAGAATCGGCATCGAACGGACCCGGGCTGCCATCGAGCGCGCAGACCTGGCACTCATCGTGACCGACGCACGTGAGCCGGATCACCCCGCCGATCAGGCCATCGCTGCGGAGCTCCCGCCGACGCTGCCGCGCATCGTCATTCGGAACAAGATCGACCTTGCGGGGCTCGAAGCGACGTCGAGCCGGACGGACGGCAGAGCGATCGTGGCGCTTTCGGCCAAGACCGGCGAGGGCATCGATCTCCTGCGTCGCGCGATCCTCGAATCGGTGGGCATCCACGAGGATATGGAAGGAGCGTTCCTCGGACGGGAGCGCCACCTCCGCGCGCTGGACATCGCGCAATCGCATCTGACGATCGCGGCAGAGCATCTCGCCGCGTCGTCGCCGCCGCTGGAGCTTTTTGCCGAGGAGCTGCGGCAGGCTCAGGAGGCGCTGTCCGCCATTACCGGCGCGTTCACCGCCGACGACCTCTTAGGCGAGATCTTCGGCAGGTTCTGCATCGGAAAATAGAGGTCGGTGCGTCGGACTTTGCGCCCGGCGCGTCTGCCGGCAGCAGCACGTATCACGTAAGATAATGCCCGAGAGCTGCGGCGGAGCCAGCCCCAAGCGGTAATAGGTCCTTACAACTCGCCGCGAACGTTGGCCATAAAATCAGACCCAATAAGCGCCTCTCGTCTCCTTTTCGCCTCCCATGAACGACTCGTCGTCGCAGCGACCCGGCGCGCCGCCTGAAACGCGCATCGAATCCTCGGTGCGAACGCGAGCGCTGTGGATTGCTGCCACGTTGCTGACCATCGCAATCCTCGCAGCGGGCGCCTGGTTCATCTTCTTCCACAAGAGTTCCGATGCGCCCTCGGGACCCGGCCGCGGCGGCGCCGATCCGAACGCCCGCCCGCTGCCCGTCGTTGCCGCACCGGCACGACAGGGCAGCATCGATGTCTACCTGAGCGCGCTCGGGACCGTCACGCCACGCAACATGGTGACCGTTCGCTCGCGCGTCGACGGCCAGCTCATGCAAGTGGCGTTTCGCGAGGGCCAGCTCGTCAAGACGGGCGAACTGCTCGCCGAGATCGACCCGCGACCGTTCGAAGTGCAGCTCACTCAGGCACAGGGACAGTTGGCGAAGGATCAGGCGCTGCTCAAGAACGCCCAGCTCGACCTCGAGCGCTATCGCACGCTCCTCTCGCAGGACTCCATCTCCAAGCAGCAGGTCGACACCCAGGAGTCGCTGGTGCGCCAATACGAGGGCACGGTCAAAGCCGACCAGGGGCAGGTCGACAACGCGAAATTGCAGCTCGTCTATTCGCGCGTCACCGCGCCGATCAGCGGAGTCGTCGGCCTGCGCCAGGTCGACCCCGGCAACATCATTCACGCGAGCGACACGAGCGGGCTCGTCGTGATCACGCAGCTTCAGCCGATCACGGTGATCTTCCCGATTCCCGAAGACAACCTGCCGCAGGTCGTCGCCCGGCTGAAATCCGGTACGCCGGTGTCCGTCGACGCCTGGGATCGCGCACAGAAGACGAAGCTTGCCACGGGGAAGCTTCTGACTTTCGACAACCAGATCGACACGACGACCGGCACGGTCAAGCTGCGTGCGGAGTTTGCCAATGACGACAGCGCGCTTTTCCCGAACCAGTTCGTCAACGTGCGGATGGCCGCGGAAACACGCACCGGTGCGACGCTCGTGCCGAGCGCGGCGGTGCTGCGCGGCGCGCCTGGAACCTTCGTGTACCTGGTCAAGGACGATCACTCCGTGACCGTCGCGCCGGTGAAGCTGGGGCCCGTGCAGGGCGAGACCACCGCGATCGAGAGCGGCATTGCGCCCGGTGACCTCGTCGTCGTCGACGGGACCGACAAGCTCCGCGAAGGCGCCAAGGTCGAGCTCATCACCCCCGAGGCGCGCAACGCGCCGGGGCCGGGGCCGACACGCGACAACGGCAAGCGTAGCGGGACCGGCGAGGGATCGCGGTCCGGCAAAAAAGGCGGCTGATCGAGACGCCGCGGGCGTCGGCCTGACGCGCGGCGCGACACAGTGCGAACCAAGTGAACCCGTCTCGCCCGTTCATCCTCCGGCCGGTCGCGACCTCGCTCTTGATGGTCGCGATCCTCCTCGCGGGCATCGTCGCATATCGCGTGCTTCCGCTGGCGGCGCTGCCGCAGGTCGACTACCCGACGATCCAGGTCGTGACGCTCTATCCGGGCGCGAGCCCCGATGTGATGACCTCGTCGGTCACAGCGCCCTTGGAGCGGCAGTTCGGCCAGATGCCGGGCCTCAATCAGATGTCGTCGACCTCCTCGGGCGGCGCCTCGGTCATCACCTTGCAGTTCAGCCTGCAGCTTTCGCTCGACGTGGCCGAGCAGGAGGTGCAGGCGGCGATCAATGCCTCGGGCACGTTCCTGCCGACCGATCTGCCGACACCGCCGATCTACAGCAAGGTCAATCCGGCCGACACGCCGATCGTCACGCTCGCGCTCACGTCGAAGACGCTGCCGTTGCCCAAGCTCTACGACCTCGCCGACACGCGGCTCGCCACCAAGCTGTCGCAATTGCCGGGCGTCGGCCTGGTCAGCCTCTCCGGAGGACAGCGCCCTGCGGTCCGCATCCAGGCCAATCCCAAAGCGCTCGCGGCCTACGGACTTTCGCTCGACGACGTGCGCACCGCCATCGGCAATGCCAACACCAACCAGGCCAAAGGCAGCTTCGACGGCCCGACCCGCGCCTCGACCATCGATGCCAACGATCAGCTCAAGTCGGCCGACGAATACCGGAGCCTGATCATCGCCTACCGAAACGGCTCGCCGATCCGGCTCTCCGACGTGGCCGACACGGTCGACGGCGCCGAGAATGCGCGCCTCGCGGCGTGGGCGAATCAGACTGCCGCGATCATCGTCAACATCCAGCGCCAGCCCGGCACCAACGTCATCGAGGTCGTCGACCGCGTCAAGCAATTGCTGCCGCAGGTTCAGGCCGCGCTGCCGAACGCAATCGACGTGACGATGCTCACCGATCGCACCGTGACCATTCGCGCCTCGGTTCATGACGTGCAATTCGAGCTCCTGCTCGCGGTCGCGCTGGTCGTCATGGTGATCTTCCTGTTTCTGCGCAGCCTCTCGGCGACGGTGATCCCCAGCATCGCCGTACCGCTGTCGCTGGTGGGCACGTTCGGGGTGATGTACCTCGCCGGGTTCTCGATCAACAACCTGACGCTGATGGCGCTCACGATCGCCACCGGTTTTGTGGTCGACGACGCCATCGTGATGATCGAGAACATCGCCCGCTACATCGAGGCGGGTGAGCCGCCACTCCAGGCCGCGCTCAAGGGGGCCGAGCAGATCGGGTTCACGATCATCTCGCTCACGTTCTCGCTCATCGCGGTGCTCATTCCGCTGCTCTTCATGGCCGACGTCGTCGGCAGGCTCTTCCGCGAGTTCGCGATCACGCTGGCGGTCGCGATCCTGATCTCGGCGGTGGTGTCGCTGACCCTCACGCCGATGATGTGCGCGCGCCTGCTCAAGCGCGTCCCGGAAGAGAAGCAGGGCCGGTTCTACCACTGGAGCCAGCAGGTTTTCGATCGTGTCATCCACCGCTACGGGCGGATGCTCAACTGGGTGCTCGATCGCCAGGGTGCGACCCTCGTCGTCGCGATCGCGACGCTGGCGCTGACCGTGCTGCTCTACGTCCTGATCCCGAAGGGTTTCTTTCCAGTCCAGGATACCGGCGCGATCCAGGGCATCTCGGAAGCGCCGCAGACGATTTCCTTCGCGGCGATGGCCGAGCGGCAGCAGCAGCTCGCGCGCGTCATTCTCCAGGACCCGGCGGTCGAGAGCCTGTCGTCGTTCATCGGCGTCGACGGGACCAATGCGACGCTCAACAGCGGTCGGATGCTGATCAACCTGAAGCCGCTTGGCCAGCGCGACGCGGATGCCGCCGGCGTGATCCGTCGCCTGCAGTCGAAGCTTGCGGACCTCGAAGGCATCGCTCTCTATATGCAGCCGGTGCAGGACCTGACGATCGAGGATCGCGTCAGCCGCACGCAGTACCAGTTCACCGTCGAGGACACCAATCCGGACGAGCTTTCGGCGTGGGTGCCCCGACTGGTCGAGCGTCTGCGCCGCGAGAGCACGCTCTCGGACGTCGCCAGC
>VBCL01000025.1:33382-33803 GCA_005888865.1 Betaproteobacteria bacterium
AACCAGTATCGTGTCGTGCTCGAGGCGAAGCCCGAATTCCAGCTCGGGCCCGCGGCGCTGGACGGGATCTACGTGCCGGCGAACAGCCAGGGATCGGCCGCGACCACGCCGGGTCTCGGCGCGGGAGCCGCGACGGCGACGCTGGCCAATCCGAGTCCGAATGCGGGCGGCGGCGCGAGCATCCAGCAGATTCCGCTGTCGTCGATCGCGCGCGTCGTCGAGCGCTCCGCGCCGCTGGCCGTCAACCACATCGGGCAGTTTCCGGCTGCGACGATATCCTTCAATCTCGCGCCGGGCGCGTCGCTGGGCGACGCCGTGAAGGCGGTCGACGCCGTGCAGCGCGAGCTTGCGCTTCCGGCGAGCGCCCAGATCCGGTTCCAGGGCGCGGCACTCGCGTTCCGCGGTGCGCTCGCGAACGAGG
>VBCL01000025.1:33836-39907 GCA_005888865.1 Betaproteobacteria bacterium
CGGAGTGCTCTACGAGAGCTATATCCATCCGGTGACGATCCTGTCGACGCTGCCCTCGGCGGGCGTGGGCGCGCTGCTCGCGCTCATGCTCGCGCGCCAGGACCTCTCGATCATCGCGATCATCGGCATCATCCTGTTGATCGGCATCGTCAAAAAGAACGCGATCATGATGATCGACTTCGCGCTGGACGCCGAGCGGCGCGAAGGCTTGCCGCCGCGAGAGGCGATTTTCCAGGCGAGCCTTTTGCGGTTCCGGCCGATCATGATGACGACGATGGCCGCCCTTCTCGGCGCCTTGCCGCTGATGATCGGCTGGGGTGTGGGTTCCGAGCTGCGGCATCCGCTCGGCATCACCATGGTCGGGGGCCTCATCGTCAGTCAGCTGCTGACGCTGTTCACCACGCCGGTGATCTATCTCGCCTTCGACCGCCTGGCACGGCGCGTGGAGGCGCGACGCTCCGGGCGCGCCGATGTGCGCGACGCGGGCGCCCCGGGCGAATGAAGGCGCTGCCGGTATGAATATTTCCGCGCCGTTCATCGATCGTCCGGTCGCGACGACGCTGCTCACGCTGGGTATCGCGCTTGCTGGCGCAATCGCCTTTCAGCTGCTGCCCGTATCGCCGTTGCCGCAGGTGGACTTCCCGACGATCTCGGTGCAGGCCTCGCTCCCGGGCGCGAGCCCCGAGACGATGGCGGCGACGGTCGCCACCCCGCTGGAGCGCTCGCTCGGGCGCATCGCCGGGATCACCGAGATGACCTCGAACAGCGCGCTGGGGTCGACGCGCATCACCGTGCAGTTCGATCTCGACCGCGACATCGACGGTGCGGCGCGCGATGTGCAGGCGGCGATCAACGCGGCGCGCAGCCTCCTGCCCTCAGGGCTGCCGAGCAATCCGACCTACCGCAAGGTGAACCCCGCCGACGCGCCGATCATGATCCTGGCCCTCACGTCGGGGACGATGACCCAGGGGCAGATGTACGACTCCGCGTCGACGATCATCGCCCAGAAGCTCTCGCAGATCGAGGGAGTGGGTCAGGTGACCGTCGGCGGCAGCGCGCTGCCCGCGGTGCGCGTCGAGTTGCAGCCGCAGGCGCTCAACAAGTACGGCATCGGCCTCGAGGAGGTGCGCACCGTCCTCGCGGCGACCAACGCCAACCGGCCCAAGGGCGCCGTCGAGGACGACCTGCGGCACTGGCAGATCTACGCCAACGATCAGGCCAAGACCGCGGCCGAATACCTGCCGCTGATCGTCGCCTATCGCAACGGCGCGGCGGTGCGGCTGTCCGACGTCGCCGAGGTCGTCGACTCGGTGCAGGACTTGCGCAACGCGGGATCGGCCAACGGCAAACCCGCGGTGCTGGTCATCATCAATCGCCAGCCGAACGCCAACATCATCGAGACAGTCGACCGGGTCACGACGCTGATGCCGTCGCTGCGCGCTTCGATACCGAGCGCCGTCAACCTCGACGTCATGATGGAGCGGACGTCGACGATCCGTGCGAGCCTCCGCGATGTCGAGCGCACATTGGTCGTGGCCGTCGGCTTGGTGATCCTCGTGGTGTTCCTCTTCCTGCGCAGCGGTCGCGCGACGCTGATCCCCAGCGTGGCCGTGCCGGTATCGCTGATCGCGAGCTTCGGCGCGATGTACCTCTTCGGCTACAGCCTCAACAACCTGTCGCTGATGGCGCTGACCATCGCCACCGGCTTTGTGGTTGACGACGCCATCGTCGTCCTCGAGAACACGTCGCGGCATATCGAGGCCGGAGTGCCGCCGCGCGAAGCCGCGCTGCTGGGGGCGAAGGAGGTCGGCTTCACGGTGCTGTCGATGAGCCTGTCGCTGATTGCGGTGTTCATTCCGATCCTGTTGATGGGGGGCATCGTCGGACGCTATTTCCGGGAGTTCGCGGTGACGCTGTCGGTGGCGATCCTGGTTTCGCTCGCGTTATCGCTCACGACGACGCCGATGATGTGCTCGCGGTTGCTGCGTGCAAAGCGCGAGCAACCGAGAGGGCGCCTCTTCGACTGGAGTGAGCGCGGATTCGCCGCGGTGTTGCGACGCTACGAGCGGAGCCTCGACTGGGTGCTGAAGCACGGCGTGCTGATCATGGGAGTGCTGGCGGTGACGGTGGTTCTGAACATCGTTCTCTACGTCTATATCCCCAAGGGGTTCTTCCCGCAGCAGGATACCGGGCGCCTCGTCGGCTTCATCCAAGCCGACCAGAGCATTTCGTTCCAGGCGATGCGCCAGAAGCTCGCGAACTTCATCGACATCGTGCGCTCCGATCCTGCGGTCGATACCGTCGGCGGATTCACCGGCGGCCAGCAGCGCAACACGGGCATGATGTTCATCTCGCTGAAGCCGCTGTCGCAGCGCAAGGAATCGGCCGATCAGATCGTGGCACGGCTGCGCGTAAAGCTCGCTCGCGAGCCCGGCGCGAACCTCTTCCTGAACCCGGTGCAGGACATCCGCGTCGGCGGCCGCCAGAGCAACGCGACGTACCAGTACACTTTGCAGGCGGATGATCTGGCCGATCTGCGCACGTGGGAGCCGAAGATCCGCGCCGCGATGTCGGACCTCCCGGAGTTGGTCGACGTCAACACCGACCAGCATGACCTCGGGTTGCAGACCTCGCTCGTCATCGACCGCGATACCGCCGCCAGGCTCGGCGTGAGCCCGAAGCTGATCGACGCGACGCTCAACGACGCATTCGGCCAGCGGCAGGTCTCCACGATCTACGCACCGCTCAACCAGTATCACGTCGTGATGGAGGCGGCACCGGAATACTGGCAGTCGCCCGAAGGGCTCGGCAGCGTGTATGTGAGCACGCCGAGGGGGGCGCAGGTCCCGCTATCGGCCTTTGCCCGCTTCGCGCCGACGAACACGCCGCTCGGCGTCAATCATCAATCGCAGTTCGTTGCTTCGACCATTTCTTTCAATCTTCCCGAAGGGGTGTCGCTCTCGACCGCGACACGCGCCGTCGACGCGGCGCTGGCCCGGATCGGTGTGCCGAACACCGTGCATGGCAGCTTCCAGGGCACGGCGCGTGCGTTCCAGGATTCACTGAAGAACCAGCCATGGCTGATTCTCGCGGCATTGCTCGCGGTGTACATCGTGCTCGGCGTGCTCTACGAAAGTTACGTGCACCCGATCACGATCCTGTCGACGCTGCCGTCGGCCGGAGTCGGCGCGCTGCTTGCGCTGAAGCTTTTCAACACGGAGTTTTCCATTATTGCGCTGATCGGCGTCATCCTGCTGATCGGCATCGTCAAGAAGAACGCGATCATGATGATCGACTTCGCGATCGAGGCCGAGCGCAGAAGCGGTGCGAGCCCGCGCGAGGCGATCTTCGAAGCCTGTCGGTTGCGCTTCCGTCCGATCATGATGACCACGATGGCGGCGATGCTCGGGGCGATACCGCTCGCGCTCGGATTTGGCGACGGAGCCGAGCTGCGGCGGCCCCTGGGGATCTCGATCGTCGGCGGGTTGCTGCTCAGCCAATTGCTGACGCTCTACACGACGCCGGTGGTCTATTGTTACCTCGACCGGTTCCGCCTCTGGTGCCGGGCGCTCTGGAAGGGGCGCCGGCAGGAGAACTTGACGGCGGCCCCGGGGGACTAACGGTTCATGCCGACGAAGAAGAAAAAGGCGTGGCGTCCGACGGGCATTCGAACCTGGGTCCTTACGGCAACGGCGACCTTAAGCGCCTGCATGGTGGGACCGAATTACGTGCGCCCACCCGCCGATGCGCCGGCCGCATTCAAAGAGACGCAGGGCTGGAAAAACGCGCAACCACGCGACGCGGCGATCCGGGGAAGCTGGTGGGAAGTCTTCGGCGACGCACAACTCAACGCGCTCGAAGCGCAGGTCGACGTCAGCAATCAAACGCTCAAGGCCGCGGAAGCACGCGTGCGCGAGGCGCGCGCGCTGGTGCAGCAGGCGCGTGCCGGGCTTTTCCCGACCGTCTCGGCCAACGCTTCGGCGACGCGGAGCGGCGGTGGAGGGGCCAGCCGCAGCGCGGGCCTCGACACCCGCAATAGCTCGCGTGGTCCGAGTAATAACTACAATCTGGCGCTCGACGCGAACTGGGAGCTTGACCTGTGGGGTCGCGTCCGACGCAGCATCGAATCGAATGAGGCGAGCGCGCAGGCGAGCGCCGGGGATCTTGGCGCCGCGAAGCTTTCGGCACAGGCGGAGCTCGCGCAGGATTACCTGTTGCTTCGCGTGCAGGACGCCACCCTGCGGCTGCTCAACGATACCGTCGGCGCGTACGAGCGCTCGCTGCAGCTCAGCCGCAACCAGTACGCGGCAGGTGTGGCCGGTCGCAGCGACGTCGTGCAGGCGGAAACGCAGCTCAAGTCGACGCAGGCGCTCGCGCTCGACGCCGGCATTCAGCGTGCGCAACTCGAGCACGCGATTGCGATTCTCATCGGAAAGGCCCCGGCAGAATTCTCGCTCCCCGCTGTCCAGTTCGACGCGACGTTCCCGGACATCCCGACGGGCCTGCCGTCGGAATTGCTCGAACGCCGACCGGATATCGCAGCCGCCGAGCGCCGCGCGGCTGCCGCGAATGCTCAGATCGGCGTCGCGGAAGCGGCGTTCTTCCCGGCAGTGACACTTTCCGCGACCGGCGGATTTCAAAGCTCGGTGATCGGCAGTCTGTTGAGCGTACCGAGCCGCTACTGGTCGCTGGGCGCCGCGCTCGCCCAAGTGGTGTTCGACGCCGGGCTGCGGCGGGCGCAGACCGATCAGGCGATCGCCGCCTACGACGAGTCGGTCGCCACCTATCGGCAGACCGTGCTGACCGCGTTTCAGGACGTCGAGGATAATCTCGCGGCGCTGCGCATCCTCGAACAGGAAGCGAGCGTGCAGGACGAAGCGGTCAAGGCCGCGCGCGAATCGCTGGCCATCGTCCTGAATCAATATCGTGCCGGGACCGCGAACTACCTGGCCGTCATCGTGATCCAGGCTGCGGCACTGAGCAACGAGCGCAGCTCGATCACGATTCTCGGCCGCCGCCTGACGGCAAGCGTGGCGTTGATCAAAGCGCTCGGTGGAGGCTGGACCGAAGCGCCGCCCGTGACTGCGGGTGCAGAGTCGAAGCCCGGCGGGTGATCGACCACACGCAAGGCCGGGTCGCGCAGCGAACCTTGGCGCGCGTTGCCGCCGCCGCACCGGCGATGAAGGGGCTCGCGATCGGACTCGCCGCGGCGCTCTTCTGTGTCGCAGTGGGTGCGCCACTGCCGTGGATGATCGGTCCTCTCGTCGCGCTCGCAGCTTGCCGCTCGGCGGGCTTCGACTGCGAGGCTCCGCGCGGGGGCCGGCAGGCGGGGCAATGGGTGATCGGCACCGCGCTAGGGCTCTACTTCACGCCGCTGGTGGCCGAGCTGGTGATCCGCCTATGGTGGCAGCTCCTGTTCGCGGCGTTGTTCGCGCTGGCGCTCGGGTACTTCTGCGGCTACCTCGTTTCGCGCGTGGCACGGATCGATCGTACGACCGCGGTGTTCGCAAGCGTGCCGGCGGGCGCCGCGGAAATGTCGGTTCTTGGCGAGCGCTATGGAGCTCGGGTCGACGAGGTCGCGGCGGGTCAATCGCTGCGGCTGATGCTGGTTGTCGTCGTGATCCCCTGGGCCTTCGCGGCATTGAAGCTACACGGTGCCGACGCTTTTCAACCCGGAGCGACCGAGGTCCGGGGCCTCGGGCTGCTCGCGCTGCTTGTCTTGACGTTAGTCGGAGGCCTCGCTCTGCAGCGCGCGCGCGTCGCGAATGCCTTCGTGCTCGGTGCGCTCGCGGTCGCGATACCGCTCACCATCGCCGAAGTCAATTTGTCGGCCGTGCCACGCGGGCTGACGAATGCCGCGCAGCTTCTGCTCGGCTGCGCGCTCGGCGCGCGTTTCGAGCGGAGCTTCCTGAAACGTGCCCCCCGCTTTGTCGCGGCCGTTGCGTTGAGCGTTCTCGCGGCCCTTGTGTTGTCGGCGATCTTTGGCCTCGCGCTGGCGGCCGCGACCGGCCTGCACCCGGCGACGCTCGTCCTGGCGACCGCGCCGGGCGGCATCGCCGAAATGTCGATAA
>VBCL01000025.1:39933-40490 GCA_005888865.1 Betaproteobacteria bacterium
CTGCTGACCTGCACGGCGCCGCTTTTCGCGTGGTTGCGGCGACGGCGCCGCGCGCCGGGCTCGAGGTCGTTGTGAACGGGCCGTGGTGCACAGAGTTGACGCGGCCCAGTGGCCTGACCGGTGCGTCATGATGCGCTGCAACTTACGTCGTCGGTACGGCGCGTGCTACAGTAATTCTCTATACGCCACGCGGTTGCGGCACGTCTGCGCCGCGCCGTTGTCTTCCGCCTTATTACCCAAACCATGAATCATCCCGACTCCACACTAGCCCTCGCCGCCGCCGTGGAAGCCCCCGCCTGGGTGCGCCATCCGGAGCTCATCGCCTGGGTGCGCCAGGTGGCCGAAAAAGCGCGTCCCGACCGCATCATCTGGTGCAGTGGCTCGACCGAAGAATACGAGCGCCTGTGCGCGGAAATGGTCGCCGCCGGAACAATCATCAAGCTCAATCCCGCGAAACGTCCAGGCTGCTACCTCGCGCGTTCGGATCCGTCCGACGTCGCGCGGGTCGAGGATCGCACGTTCATATGCAGCGAGCGCGAAGACGACGCCGGCCCGAC
>VBCL01000025.1:40562-42223 GCA_005888865.1 Betaproteobacteria bacterium
TGTACGTCGTGCCGTTTTCGATGGGACCGATCGGCAGTCATATCGCGCACATCGGCGTCGAGCTGACCGACAGCCCGTACGTCGCGGCCAGCATGCGCGTCATGACGCGCATGGGCCGTCCGGTGATCGAAGCGCTCGGCAGCGATGGCAAATTCGTCCCGTGCGTTCACTCGGTCGGTTCGCCGCTGACGGCGGGCCAGCGCGACGTGCCATGGCCGTGCAACCGGGAGCACAAGTACATCGTGCACTTCCCCGAGACGCGCGAGATCTGGAGCTATGGCTCGGGCTACGGCGGCAATGCGTTGCTGGGCAAGAAATGCTTTGCGCTTCGCATTGCTTCGGTGATGGGACGCGACGAAGGCTGGCTCGCCGAGCACATGCTGATCCTCGGCGTTACCTCGCCGCAGGGAGAAAAGACCTACGTCACCGCGGCATTCCCCAGCGCGTGTGGAAAGACGAACTTCGCGATGCTGATCCCGCCGAAGGGCTTCGAGGGTTGGAAGGTCACGACCGTCGGCGACGACATCGCATGGATCAAGCCGCAGCCCGACGGCCGCTTCTACGCGATCAATCCCGAATCGGGTTATTTCGGCGTGGCGCCCGGCACCTCCTACGAATCGAACCCGAACGCGATGGAGATGCTGAAGCAGAACGTGATCTTCACCAACGTCGCGCTTACCGATGACGGTGACGTCTGGTGGGAGGGCATGACCCGCGAGGCTCCGGCGCACCTTGTCGACTGGCAAGGCCGCTCGTGGACGCCCGACTGCGGACGCAAGGCCGCGCATCCCAATTCGCGCTTCACGGTGGCCGCAACGCAATGTCCATCGCTCGATCCGGAATGGGACAATCCCAACGGCGTGCCGATCTCGGCGTTCATTTTCGGGGGACGGCGCAGCGACACCATGCCGCTGGTCGTCGAGGCGACGAGCTGGGCAGACGGGGTATACAAGGCGGCAACAATGGGTTCGGAAACCACCGCCGCGGCGACTGGAGCGGTGGGCGAAGTGCGCCGCGATCCTTTCGCGATGCTGCCTTTTTGCGGCTACCACATCGGCGATTACTTCCAGCACTGGCTGGCGCTGGGTGCCTCCGTGTCACAGCCTCCGAAGATTTTCGACGTCAACTGGTTTCGCACCGACGAAAACGGCAAATTTGCGTGGCCGGGATTCGGCCAGAACATGCGCGTGCTGAAATGGATCGTCGATCGCTGTCAAGGACGCGCGCACGCGGTGGAAACGGCACTCGGAATGCAACCCGAATACGGCGATCTCGAATGGCGCGGACTGGATTTCAGCTGCGGTCGCTTCGAGCAAGTGATGGAATTCAAGCGCGACTCGTGGCAACGTGAGCTCGCAGCCCACGATCGGTTGCTCGCGAAACTTGGCGCAAAGCAGCCGTCAGCGCTGGTGGACTTGAGGCGCGGTCTCGGCGCCAAGCTCGGCGGGTAGACGTCTCAAGACCGGTTCGACGCGGCGCGGCGTTGCGGCCGCCCGGCTCCGATAAGATCGCATAGTCGCAACGCGTAGCGAGGTCGCGCAACGCTGCGACCGGAGCGAAATCGTCGTTGAGCACGGTCGGCACCCTTGCCACGATCTGCTGGCCCGGCGCGTCGTTTCCGATGCGACTCCAATAAGCGACTTCGGCGGCCCAGGCGCGCG
>VBCL01000152.1 GCA_005888865.1 Betaproteobacteria bacterium
CTGGAGATGCGCCGCGAGCTGCGCCTTGAGACCCGTGTCCACAAAGAGGTCGAGTCGCTGCAGCACCTGCATCGAGATCTGCTCGGCGAGCGCGTTCCAACGCGCATCTTCGCTCGTGGCTACCGAAGCTGGCGACTCCGCAGGCAGCTCGGCAGCCAACTCGGTTGACAGCTCCGCTGCCAACTCAGTCAACAAACGAGGCGGCGTCGATCCCGCGGGCGGCGGCATCGTCTCGGACCCCGCGGCGCGGAAGGTCCGGGTCGCCGTCGGATCCGGTTCCTCGGCCGGCTCGGACGCCGGCGCCGCGGCACGCAGGGTCACCGGAGGCACGACAGCGACGGTGTCCGGCGCCGGCCCGGTGACGCTGTGGAGCGCCGGGTCGATCGTGTCGGGGCCAAGCCAGGGCGAAGCGTCCTCGTCCGCCCGGTCCGGCAGCGGCGCGAGATCGATTGCGAGCTCTTCCACGGCGTCGGTGAGCAGCGGGGGGCCGGTATCGGCCGAAGCGGCCGCGAGATTGTCGGACGCCTCGCCGCTGGCCGCCATATTGCCAGGGGTCCATGCGGTCTCGGTATGCGCACCTCGCGACGCGCCTGCGGACACCCGAAGCATCGCGCCGTTGCGCTCGCGCGTCGACGGTCCACGTCGCGACGAATCGGCCCGAGGTTCCGGCACGCTCTCGGTCAATAGCGGGATGCTCTCGCCACCGCTACCACCGCGATTGCGCCGCATCAAGGCATCGGCTTGCTCGAGCAATTCGCGCGCGGTTGGCATGGCGGTCAGCTCGGGGCGAGACTGTGCGAGCGCAGCTCGTAGCCGCGCTCGCGGTAATAGCGATAGCGGTTGCGACCGGCCGTCACGTCGGCCTCGTCGATGCCAACGATTTCGGCGACGCGTTCGAAGCGGGAGAAGAACGATGGCGGCATCGGCTGCAGGTTGATCAAGACCACTGCCGGCCCGGGATGATCGTCGACATGATCGACCCAGATCGGCGTCTGCCCGGCCAGCGCGCTCCCGACCCGGCAGTGCGGCAGGAACGCGATCGGGGGCTTGAGCCAAAGAGCGCGATCGAGCGCGTCGGTCGTCGCCGGATCGGGCGTCAGCACGCGTACGCTGCCGTGCTGCGCGAAGGCCTTGGCAACGAGCTTGGCGGCGACCTCGAGGCGATCGGCGACGTGCGTATAAAAATCGATCGAGGTCATCTTCGCAGCGCGGGTGTGTGACTACCCCGCCGTCTCCTGGGCGAGCAACCAGGTCGCGAGTAGAGGGACTGGCCGGCCCGTCGCGCCCTTCTCCTTGCCTTCCTTCCACGCAATGCCGGCGATGTCGAGGTGCGCCCAATCGTACTTCTTGGTGAATTTCGACAGGAAACACGCGGCGGTGACGCTTCCAGCGGCCCGATTGCCGATATTGGCGAAGTCGGCGAAATTGCTGCTGAGGCTGTCGTGGTAATCCTCCCACAGCGGCATTTGCCAGGCCCGGTCGAAGGCTTCCTCGCCGGCGGCCACCAGGGCGCGCGCAAGACCTTCATTGTTGCTGAACACGCCACAGGCAATGTGTCCAAGCGCGACCACCATGGCACCGGTGAGTGTGGCGATGTCGACCACGGCCGCCGGCTCGAAACGCTCGGCGTAGGTCAACGCGTCGCAGAGGATAAGCCTGCCCTCGGCGTCGGTGTTGAGCACCTCGATCGTCTGGCCCGACATGCTGCGAACGATGTCGCCCGGCTTGGTCGCGCGGCCACTCGGCATGTTCTCGCAGGCGGCGATGAGTCCGACCAGATTGATCTTCGCCTTGAGCTCGGCAACCGCGCGGAAAGTGCCGATCACGCTCGCCGCGCCGCACATGTCGTACTTCATGTGGTCCATGTCCTGCCCGGGCTTGAGCGAAATGCCTCCGGTATCGAAGGTGATCCCCTTGCCGACCAGAACCATCGGCTTCTGCTTCTTGCCCGCACCGCTATATTCGAGCACGATGAATTTGGGCGGCTGGTCGCTGCCCGCCGTGACCGACAGGAATGAGCCCATCTTCAGCTCTTCGAGTTGCGGACGGTCGAGGACCTGGCAAGTGAACCCGAGCTCCTTGGCGAGCGCCTGCGCCCGCTCGGCGAGATATGTCGGCGTACAGACGTTTCCCGGCAGATTGCCTAGATCGCGGGTGAGATTCATGCCGTGCGCCATGGCAAGGCCCCGAGCCGCGGCGGCTTCGCCGGCGGTGAGGTCGCTTCGTTGCGGCACCGAAAGCGTCAGCTTGCGCAGCGGCCGGCGAACCTCGGCCGGCTGGCTTTTCATCTCGTCGAAGCGGTAGACCGCCTCCATCGCCACGACCACCGCGTGCTCGACGCGCCAGGCGACTTCTCGTCGCTTGACCTTTTCCTCCGTCAGGTAGATTACGGCCTCGTACGACCCGGTTTCATTGAGCAAATGCACCGCAGAGCGCATGGCGGTGCGGAACTCCCGTTCGCGAAAGTCGCGTTCCTTGCCCAACCCCACCAGCAGCACACGGTCGGCAAGCGTGCCGCGCACGTTATGCAGCAACAAGGTGCTCCCGAGCTTTCCCTCCATGTCGCCGCGGCGGATAATCTCACTAATGTATCCCCCCGACGCCCGGTCGATCAGCTCGGCCGACAGGCTCGGCTTGCGATTGTCGAACACGCCAACCACCACGCAAGCGCTGCGCTGTTTCTCCGGGCTACCGCTTTTTATGGTAAATTCCATCAACGCTCCCACGTCCGATCGATCGGCCTTAGCGTAGCCTTTGGGCCGTATAAGCGGCATTATCGGCAAAAGAGCCCGAAAAAGTCAAAATTTTTCCGTCGTCATGGTCTTCCGCCGAAGCCTGGTGCGAGAGCTGACCGCGACCTCGGTTGCGCTCTTCCTCGTTCTCCTCGGGATCCTGTTCACCAACTTGGTGCTGCGGCTCCTCGCCCGCGCCGCGGGTGGGACGATCGCTGCGGAGGGCATCCTGGCGCTGCTCGGCTTCAATGCGCTGTTCTATTTCAACATCCTGCTGTCGGTCGCGCTGTTCGTCACCGTGCTGCTTACGCTGTCGCGCTGGTATCGCGATAGCGAGATGACGGTGTGGTTCACCTCCGGCCAGGGACTCACCGCCTGGCTCACGCCCATCCTGCTTTTCGCGACCCCGTTCCTGATCGCCATCATCGTCCTGTCGCTCTGGCTCTCGCCGTGGGCTGAGCGGCGGAGGCTGGAGTACGAACGACAGCTGGAGTCGCGAAACGAGGTCGCCTTGCTCGCGCCCGGGCTCTTCAAGGAGTTCCGCCAGGCCCGTCTGGTGGTGTTCATCCAAAGCATCAACAGCTTCGACAACACCATTCGCAACGTCTTTTTGCACTCGATCGACAACGGCAAGGACATCACGACCGTCGCCCGCTCGGGCTTCCTCGAGGACGCAACGAACGGCGATCGCTTCATCGTGCTCAAGGAGGGACGACGCTACGAGGGCCAGCCCGGGACGGCCGAGTTCCGCAGCATCGAATTCGAGAGCTTCGGGCGGCGTATCGAACCGGCCGAAGTGCGTTCGCTTCCGCTTTCGCTCAAGGCGCTTCCCACCGAGGCGTTGATCGCGAGCAGCGGCGCATCGGAGCGTGCCGAGTTGTTCTGGAGGCTCTCGGTGCCCATCAGCGCGTTTGTGCTCTTGCTGCTTGCGATCCCGCTTTCGTACGTCAATCCGCGCATGGGGCGTTCGTTCAACCTCATTGCCGCGGCGTTCCTGTACATGGTCTACAGCAACTGCCTCAATCTCGTGCAGAGCGTCATCGCACAAGGTCGGCTCTCGATGACGGGCGGGCTGCTCGTCATCCACACCCTGGCGATCGCCGCGGTGGTCGTCCTGTTCTGGAATCGTTTGTCGGTGACCGGCATCTTCAACCGCCGTCTGGCGCGGGCATGAAAACGCTCTCGCGCTACATCGGCCGCGAGGTTTTCTACGCGACCATTCTGATCTTCGTCGCGCTGTTGAGCCTGTTCGCGTTCTTCGACCTGATCCACGAGCTCGGCAACGTCGGCAAGGACGGCTACCCGCTCGGGCGCGCGCTGCTGTTCGTCGGCCTGTCGATTCCCGGCCACGTATACGAGCTCGTGCCCACGGCGGCGCTGATCGGAACGCTGTTCGCAATCGCGCAGCTGGTGGCGAACTCCGAATACACAGTCATGCGCACCTCCGGGGCTTCGCTGACCCAGATTACCTATTCGATCGTCCGCATCGGGATCCCCCTGGCGATCGCAACCTTCCTCGCCGGCGAGTTCCTGGCGCCGCCCGCAGAGCGGCTCGCGCAACAGGTACGGGTGCAGACGCAAGGCCAGGTCAACCGCATCGTTGCGCAGCAGTTCGAGTCGGGCTTCTGGTTCCGCCAGGACGTGCCGGTATCGACGTTCGTCAACATCAAGAGCCTGGTGAGCGACGCCGGAGAGACGAAGCTGCTCGGCGTGCGCATGTACGAGTTCGATCGTGACCTTCGGCTGAAGGCGCTGCGCGTCGCCGACTCGGGCACGTTCGTCACCGACGGGCTGTGGCGCCTCAAGAACGTGCAGACCACCACGCTCGGCCCGAATGGCGCCACGGTGGCTCGCGATGATCAGCTCGACTGGGAGACGGTGCTCAAGCCCTCCATCCTCACGGTCTATCAGGTGGCCCCGGAGAAGCTGGAATTGCCAACGCTCTACGACAACATCCGCGTCCTGGGCAGCAATCAGCAGAAGACATCGCGCTTCGAGATCGCGCTCTGGAACAAGCTGTTCTACCCGGCGGCGGTCGTGGTGATGATGGTGCTCGCGCTGCCGTTCGCTTATTTCCAGCGACGCACCGGCGGCATCGGCTTCCGGATTTTCGCCGGAACCATTCTCGGGTTGGTGTTCTTCCTGCTCGGGCGGCTGTTTGCGTATGTCGGGGTGATCAACGACTGGCCGCCTCTGTTCTCAGCCGCATTCCCCGTATTCGCATTCGTCGTCGTCGCGGCGACGATGCTGTGGTGGCTGGAACGTCGCTGAGACGAGGGCGGCGTTGCGTGTCGATTTGATCGCGGAGGAGTTACGCACGAAAAAATTCCCGCCGCAGCGGGAATTTTTCTGACGCCTGGTCGGGACGACTCAGGCTGTCGCAGGCACGATACTCACGATGGTCTTCTGGCTCGCGCCCTTGGTCCTGAACTCGACCTTGCCATCGACCAGCGCGAACAGGGTGTGGTCCTTGCCGATGCCGACATTCACACCGGGATGAACCTTGGTCCCGCGTTGACGCACGATGATCGCGCCCGCCGTAATCGGCTCGCCGCCGAACGCCTTTACGCCCAGACGTTTGGACTGGGAATCGCGGCCGTTACGCGAACTGCCGCCTGCCTTTTTGTGTGCCATATCGTAACCTCGATCCTCGAGCGAAGCTTTAACCGACGATACCGTCGATCTGGAGCTCGGTGAATCCCTGACGGTGACCCTGGTTCCGGTGATAGTTCTTCCGGCGCCGCATCTTGAAAATCTGAACCTTGTCGCCGCGCCCGTGTGCCACGACAGTCGCCTGGACAGTCGTACCGGTCAGCGTGGGTTGGCCCAGACGCACAGACTCGCCGTCTCCGACCATGAGCACCTGATCGAGGACGACCTGGGCACCGACATCGGCCGGGATCTGCTCGACCTTGAGTTTTTCGCCGGGGGCAACTTTGTACTGCTTGCCGCCGGTCTTGATCACCGCGAACATAGGAACTCCGAGTTAGACTGCCGGCCGCGCAGTGACCGCGTTACATGTTGTAATACGCGCGCCGAAAAAGTTTGCTATTTTAAGGCGTTAGCTCATCCATGTCAAAAGGCGGCGGCCCAGGCGGCCGCGTGGAGCTGTAATATACGCGCCCGCGTCGACGGGCCCCTGCAGCTTCTGCCGCGTCTCTACGCTTGTCGACTTTGAACCACGCCCCGCCGTGACGACTACGCTACTCGAGCCCATTCTGCGCGACGACATGCTCGTCGTCGATCGCGTCCTGCGCGAGAGTCTCGCCTCCGACGTCGTGCTGATTCGCCAGGTCGCCGAGCATATCGTCGGTGGCGGTGGCAAGCGCCTGCGCCCCGCCCTGCTGCTGCTGAGCGCTCGCGCCTGCGGCTATACCGGCACCCATCATCACACGCTGGCTGCGGTAGTCGAGATGATCCATACCGCAACGCTGCTGCACGACGACGTCGTGGACGAATCGTCGCTGCGACGCGGCCACGCCACCGCCAATGCGCTGTTCGGCAATGCCGCCAGCGTGCTGGTGGGCGATTTTCTGTATTCGCGCGCATTCCAGCTCATGGTGTCGGTCGACAGGATGCGCGCGCTGCGCATCCTGTCTGATGCGACCAACGTGATCGCCGAAGGCGAAGTGCTGCAGCTGCTCAATTCCGACCTGGACGTTATCCGGCGCAAGACCGCGAAGCTCTTCGAAGCCTCCGCGCAGCTCGGCGCCATGCTCGCCGAGGCCGACCCCGCAATCGAGAACGCGCTCGCGCTCTACGGGGCGCATCTGGGGACGGCATTCCAGTTGATCGACGACGTTCTCGACTACTCGGGCGATCACGAGGCGATCGGCAAGAATCTCGGCGATGATCTGGCGGAAGGCAAGGCGACACTTCCGCTCATTCGGGCGATGAAGGTCGGATCGGCGGCCGACGCCGCACTCATTCGCGACGCGCTCGAGCGCGGACGGCTCGACGATTTCAAACCCGTCGTCGAAGTGCTCGCGCGGACCGACGCGCTCGACTATGCGCACCGCTGCGCACAGGCGGAGAGCGCGCACGCCTCCGCGTGTCTCGACGCGGTCGTGGACTCGCCGGCCCGGCAAACTCTGCTAAAATTAGCCGCTTTCGCGGTGGAACGAACGTACTGATGCGCTTTTGCAGGGCGCGTTCGGTCGACTGCGAACGTCGGGGTGTAGCTTAGCCTGGTAGAGCGCTACGTTCGGGACGTAGAGGTCGGAGGTTCAAATCCTCTCACCCCGACCAATAAATTCAAGTAGTTAGCGGAGGTTACCCGATCGCCGCTCCCACCGTAACTCCCGAGACCGGAAACTTAGAGCGAGGCGCTGTTGTGTGCGCCCAGCTTTGCGGTCGGACCTCAGCTAAAGTGGTTTGTCGCCTGCACGTATAAGTAGCAAGTGGCCTTTGTCCCAACGTTAAGTCCCACGGCACATATGGGGCCTGGACTTCCTGAGTAGAAAATCAGGGGGTTCTCCGGGATGTTTTGTTCGATCGCGACACCAGTGATCGTCACGGGGCCGCCCGTGGCGTTCGCGACTGCGATTTGATAACCGGAGCCCGAAACCATCATGCCAAAAATCGCTTCCGACGGTATCGTCAGCTGAGCCGGACTCGTACCAAGACTTATGACCGCAGGGTCAGAGGCGCGCGCTTCCCTGATCCAATTCGACTGGACCGTTGCGGCCACGACTGAAGCTGCGATAGTCGTCGCAACCAATACACGTAGAGCTGGACCAGCTCTAGACCGAAGAGCCCAATATGTGGCGAATCCCAATGCTGCCGCGATGCTTACAACGGTCCAGCTAGAAATTGGGATGGCCTCTGCCTGTGCCCTCTCGAACGAAACCGTTACCACTTGTGCAGCGGCATCGCTAAAGTGGAAC
>VBCL01000153.1 GCA_005888865.1 Betaproteobacteria bacterium
ACGGTTGCCTGGGCTCTGGTGACGGACGCCGGGCTGGCGCAGACGCTGCGCTTGCCGATCGGGTTGCCTTGGCTAGGTGCGCATTTCCGGCTCGACCCGTTGGCTGCGGCGTTTCTCGCGGTCGTCAATCTGGGAGGCGCGACCGCAAGTCTTTACGGGCTGGGCTATGGAAGGCACGAAGCGGAGCCCGCCCGGGTACTGCCCTTCTTCCCAGCATTTCTTGCCGGCATGAACCTGGTAGTGCTCGCCGACGATGCGTTTACTTTTCTGCTGAGCTGGGAGTTCATGTCGCTCACATCGTGGGCGCTGGTGATGGCTCACCACCGTCAGCCCGGCAACGCGCGCGCCGGTTACATCTACTTGCTGATGGCGAGCTTCGGCACGCTGTCATTGCTCCTGAGCTTCGGTCTCCTCGCGGGTCCGGCCGGCGGTTACGCATTCGACGCCATCCGCAATAGCCAGCTCTCCATTACCGCAGCCTCCGCCGTTCTTGCGCTGGCACTGCTCGGCGCGGGCTCCAAGGCCGGGCTTGTGCCGCTCCATGTGTGGCTGCCGCTCGCGCATCCTGCTGCGCCGAGCCATGTGTCCGCGCTCATGAGCGGCGTGATGACCAAGGTCGCGGTATACGGCTTCGTTCGCATCGTGTTCGACCTGATGGGACCGCCGGCGTGGTGGTCCGGGGGCGTGGTGCTGCTCTTCGGCGGTGCCAGCGCCGTCCTGGGCGTGCTGCATGCACTCATGGAGCACGATCTGAAGCGCCTGCTCGCGTATCACACGGTTGAGAACATCGGAATCATCTTCATCGGACTCGGCCTTGGACTCGCTTTCGCTGCCAACGACATGCGGGGACCAGCGGCGTTGGCGACGACCGCGGCGCTGTTTCACGTCTTCAATCATTCGCTGTTCAAGAGCCTGCTCTTCTTCGGATCGGGCGCGGTTCTAACGGCGACGGGCGAGCGCGACATGGAGCGGTTGGGCGGGCTGATCCATGGCATGCCGTTCACCGCCTTTGCCTTTCTTATCGGCTCGGCGGCGATCTCCGCGCTCCCGCCCTTCAACGGCTTCGTCTCGGAATGGCTTACTTTCCAGGCAATTTTGCTGAGCCCCCAGCTGCCGCAATGGGTGATGAAGTTTCTGGTGCCTGCCGTCGGCGGCCTGCTCGCACTCTCCGCGGCGCTGGCGGCGGCATGCTTCGTCAAGGCATTCGGGATCACGTTTCTCGGCCGGGCGCGAACGAGCGCGGCGCACGAGGCGCGGGAAGCCGACAAGTTTTCACTGACTGCGATGTTCGCTCTGGTGTTTCTCTGTTTTGTGGCCGGCGTTCTGCCGGGATATTTCATCGATGCGCTCGCTCCCGTCGTCCAGGGACTCGTCAATGCGCAGATGCCGCGGCAAGCCGCGTTCGCATGGTTCACCATCGTGCCCATCGCCGAGAGCCGCAGCTCCTATAACGGTTTGCTGTTGTTCATCCTCATCGCCGTCGCGGCAAGTCTGGCGGCCTATGTCATTCACCGCTGGGCGTCGCACGCGACCCGGCACTCTGCCGCCTGGGACTGCGGATTCCCCGACGCGAATCCAGCCACGCAATACACGGCCGGTAGCTTCGCGCAACCGATTCGACGCGTATTCGGCACGATGGTGTTCCGTGCCCGCGAGGAAATCCAGATGCCGCCGCCCGGCGATCCGCGGCCCGCGCGGCTGCATGTCCATCTGCACGACATCTTGTGGGACGTGCTGTATGCCCCCGTCGCCAGAACCGTCGGCGTGACCGCCGACGTTCTCAACCGGGTGCAGTTCCTGACCATCCGCGGCTACCTGACGCTGGTGTTCAGTGCGCTGGTCGCGTTGTTGGTGATACTGGCCGTATGGCAATAATCGTCGACGCCCTCGTTCAGCTCGGCCAGTTGTTGCTGGTGCTGGCGCTGGCACCGCTGCTCACCGGATACGTGCGCAAGCTCAAAGCGCGGCTGCTGCGCCGCCAGGGGCCCGATCTCATTCAGCCCTACCGCGATCTGCACAAGCTGCTGCGCAAGGAAGTCGTGCTGGCCGACAACGCGTCGTGGGTCTTTCGCGCTGCCCCCTACGTGATCTTCGCCACGACCTGGGTCGCGGCGGCGTTGGTGCCGACCTTCGCCACCGGACTCGCCTTCAGCCCGGCCGCGGACCTGATCGCGATCGTTGCGCTCCTGGGCAGCGCGCGCTTCATGCTCGCGCTGGCGGGACTCGACGTGGGCACGAGCTTCGGGGGAATCGGCTCGAGCCGGGAGATGATGATCGCCTCGCTGGCAGAGCCCGCGCTGCTGATGATCGCCTTCACGCTCTCTCTTCTAGCCGGCTCGACCCAGCTCTCTTCGGTGGCGACGTTCATGCAGGGCGCGGGTGTGGGGCTGCGGGTGTCGGCGGCCCTGGCGCTCGTCGGCCTGGTGATGGTCGCCATCGCCGAGAACGCGCGTATTCCGGTCGACAATCCCGCGACGCACCTCGAGCTCACGATGGTGCACGAGGCGATGATTCTCGAATACTCCGGACGGCATCTTGCGGTGATCGAGGCGGCATCGTCGCTCAAGCTCCTGCTCTATCTGTCCGTCATCGGCTGCGTGTTCACCCCGTGGGGCGTGGCCGTGGCTGGACAGGACTTTGCCGCCTACGCCATCAGCGTGCCGGTGTACGTGCTCAAGCTCGCGGTCGGCGGGTTCGTGCTCGCGGTGTTCGAAACAGTCATAGCCAAGATGCGGGTCTTCCGCGTTTCCGAATTCCTCGGCGCCGCGCTCATGCTGGGCCTCCTGGCAGCCCTGCTTCTCTTCGTTTCGCGCGGTGGCTGATGGACAGGTTCGCCCTCGATGTCGCGCATCTGTTCGCCGGCAGCCTGGTGCTGGTGAGTTTCATGCTGCTCTATCAGGATCGCATGTTCAGCCTTCTCAACATCTTCGCCCTGCACGCCTTCGTGGTCTCGGTGTCGGTGGCGTGGCAGGCGCACATCCAGAACGCGCCCCATCTGTACATCACCGCCGCGATCGCGTTGGTCGTCAAGGCGATCGTGATCCCCGTGGTGCTGCACCGGATCATCGTTCGGCTGGGCATTCATCGCAACATCGAGACCGTGGTCGGCGTCGGACAGACGATGCTGGGCGGCATCGGCTTGGTGGCTCTGTCGATCATGGTGATGCTGCCGATCACCGCCGCGGAGGGTACGCTGGTGCGCGAGGATCTCGCCTTCGCCCTGTCCGTGATCCTCCTCGGCCTGCTGATGATGGTGTCGCGCCGTAATGCGGTAGGGCAGGTGATCGGCTTCATGTCGATCGAGAACGGGCTGATCCTCGCCGCGACCGGCGCCAAAGGCATGCCGCTCGTGGTCGAGATCAGCGTCGCCTTTTCGATTCTCATCGCGCTGATCGTGATCGGGATCTTCCTGTTCCGCATTCGCGAGCGCTTCGATTCGGTCGACATGCACGCGCTCGATCGCTTCCGCGGCGAGCGGCCATGAGCGCCGCCGGGCCGCCACTATGACCGAACCCGGCGCGCTGGTCGTCAGAGCGATCCTGATTATTCCGGCGGTGAGCGCGGTGCTGTTGGCGTTTCTGCCCGACGATCGGACGACTGCGCGCCTCAATGTTTTGGGTACCTTTCTGACCCTGCTCTGCGCCGTCATGCTGTTTCTCGTGCGGCCGGAGCCGGGCCTGTTCCTTATCGTCGACGACGTCAACGTCGTGTTCATCGTGCTCAACACCTTCGTGGGCTTTACCACCAGCGTGTTCAGCGGCAGTTACATCGCGCACGAGCTCGAGACGGGCCGCCTGACGCATGTCTACCTGCGCTTCTATCATGCGATGTATCAGACGCTCATGTTCGCCATGAACTTGGCGCTGCTCGCGAATAACGTGGGTCTGATGTGGGTGGCCGTGGAATTGGCGACGCTGACCACGGTCTTGATGGTGGGCATCTATCGGACGCACGAAGCGCTGGAGGCGGCGTGGAAGTATTTTATCCTGGGCAGCGTCGGCATCGCGCTCGCGCTTTTCGGGACGATCCTCGTCTACCTCGCCTCGAGCTCGGTCCTGGGCGAGGCCCTGGAAGCGATGGCCTGGAGCGTACTCGTGCAGCGGGCGTCGGCCTTCGATCCGGCGCTGCTTAATCTCGCGTTCGTGTTCCTGCTGCTGGGCTACGGCACGAAGGTCGGCCTGGCACCCTTGCATGCGTGGCTTCCCGACGCGCATGCCGAGGGTCCCACGCCTATTTCAGCCGTGCTATCGGGATTGTTGCTCAACGTCGCACTGTTTGCGCTGCTGCGCTTCAAGATGGTGATGGCCGGCAATGCAGGCGCGCTCGGCCCCGGACCGCTGATGGTTACCCTGGGGTTGGTCTCGGTCGTGTTCGCGGCATTCATGCTGTACCGTCGCGACGACATCAAGCGGATGTTCGCCTACTCGTCCATCGAGCATATGGGCATCATCAGTTTCGCCTTCGGCATGGGCGGGCCGCTCGCCAACTTTGCGGGCCTGCTGCACATGATCATGCACAGCCTGACCAAGTCCGCGATCTTCTTCTCCGTCGGTCATATTGCGCAGGTCAAGGGCACGCAGAAGATGGCCGACATTCGCGGCCTCACCGTGTCGCACCCGGTTCTGGGCTGGGGGCTGGTCCTCGGTGTGGTCGCGATCGTGGGCTTGCCCCCGACGGGCATCTTCATGAGCGAATTTCTGATTCTGGCCTCGACTTTCGGGCGCGCGCCGGTGTTGGCCGTGGTACTGGCCTTGGGGCTGCTGATCGCCTTGGGCGCGCTGTTGTATCGCCTGAACGGCCTGGCATTCGGCGATGCCCTCGGCAGCAACGCTCCTGCCCGGGCGTCGTATGTGCCGCTGTTCACGCATCTGGCGCTGGTCCTGGCCGCGGGCATCTACCTCCCGGCGGTACTGGTGGCCTGGTTTCAACACGTCGCGGAATTGCTGGGATGAACGAGCCGGAGCAAACCAGGACGAGACTGCACGACGTCATGCGCGCGGGCCGGACCGTCGAGGCGCATCAGCCTTGGCCGCGCGCTGTCGTGAACCGCGAGGGCTGGCGGCGGGCGGCGAGCCTGCTTTCAAACGGGCAATGGACGCTGCTCGGTCTCTGGGCCGAGCGCGAGCAGGTCCACATGGCGCTGACCGACGAAGGCGAATTCGGCGTGCTCAGCGTCGAGTGCGAAGGCAAGCGCTTTCCTTCGGTCGGGCAATCGCATCCGCCGGCCATTCGTCTAGAGCGCGCGATCCGAGATCTGTGGGGGCTGGAACCCGAAGGGCTTGCCGATACGCGCCCCTGGCTCGACCACGGGAAATGGATAGTCAGCGCTACGACGCGCGCTGCAGAGAGCTACGCCTTCCTGACGGCCGAAGGCGAGAGCTTGCACCAGATTCCGGTGGGCCCCGTGCACGCGGGCATCATCGAGCCCGGGCATTTCCGTTTCACCGCGAACGGCGAGGCGGTCGTTCGCCTCGAGGCGCGACTTGGTTACGTGCACAAGGGCATCGAGCGGTTGATGGAAGGCGCGTCCGTCGAACGTGCCGCGGTGCTTGCGGGGCGGGTGTCCGGCGACAGCACCGTGGCCTACGCGCTCGCTTTCGCCCGGGCGATCGAGGCTGCGCACGGCATCGACGTGCCGCGACGCGCGGTGTGGTTGCGCGCGCTCATGGGCGAGCTCGAACGGCTCGCCAATCACTTCGGCGACATCGGCGCCATCTGCAATGACGCTGCCTTTGCCATGATGCACGCGCAGTGCGGGCACTTGCGCGAGCAGGTGCTGCGCGCGGCGGATCGATGCTTCGGTCATCGGCTTATGATGGATCAAATCGTGCCGGGCGGGGTCAGGTGCGATTTGCACCAAGAGTTTCCGGAGCTGGTCGAGCTCTATGACAACACCGCTTCGCTGCAGGACCGGACGGTCGACACGGGCATATTGTCGCCAAGTCTCGCGCGACAGTTCGGCTGCGGAGGTTATGTCGGCCGCGCCTCGGGTCGAAGCTTCGATGCGAGACGCTCGCCAGGATATCCGCCGTACGATGCGCTGCAGTTCGAAACGCCGCTGCGGCAGGAAGGCGATGTCGATGCCCGCATCTGGATCCGCATCCGCGAAGTCGAGCAAAGCCTGGCGCTGATCGAGCAGATCCTGCGCGAGCTTCCGCCGGGGTCGATCGATCAACGGCCAGGGACGTTGGCTG
>VBCL01000145.1:0-12349 GCA_005888865.1 Betaproteobacteria bacterium
CGAGGCGAACTACGTGATCCCCGACGTGGTCGTACGTAAGGTGCGGGGGCGCTGGGTTGCGGCGCTCAACGAGGCGGCGATGCCTAAGCTGCGGCTCAACCGCATCTACGCCGACATTCTCACCCGCAATCGCGAAGCGTCGAATCAGCAGCTCGCAGCGCAATTGCAGGAAGCGAAATGGCTGATCCGCAACGTGCAGCAACGCTTCGAGACGATTCTGCGCGTCTCGCAAGCCATCGTCGATCGCCAGCGTCATTTCTTCGAGCATGGCGAGGTGGCGATGCGGCCGATGGTGCTGCGCGAGATCGCGGAGATCCTCGGCTTGCACGAGTCCACGATCTCGCGCGTCACGACACAGAAGTACATGCTCACGCAGCGCGGGACCTACGAGCTCAAGTATTTCTTCGGCAGTCACGTGGCGACCGACACCGGCGGCGCGGCGTCCGCCACGGCGATCCGGGCGCTGATCAAGCAGCTGATCGGTGCCGAGGACCCCAAGGCGCCGCTCACCGACAGCCGGATTGCCGACCTCCTCGGCGACCAGGGTATCCTCGTCGCGCGGCGGACCATCGCGAAGTACCGGGAAGCGTTGCAGATTCCACCCGTCAACGTGCGCAAGGCGGTGTAACGACTGCGACGCGCGTCAAAGCAGCCAACGAAAGGAGCGCAGGATGAATCTCAGTCTGAGCGGCCATCATCTGGACATCACCCCGGCGATCCGGGCGTACGTCGTCAACAAGCTGGAACGCGTGACACGGCATTTCGATCACGTTATCGACGTCAACGTGGTGCTTTCAGTCGATAAGCTCCGACAGCAGGTCACCGCCAATCTGCACATCCGCGGCAAGGAAATCCATGCCGAATGCGTGGAGCCGGACATGTACGCGGCCATCGACGCACTCGCCGACAAGCTCGATCGCCAGGTGGTCAAATACAAGGAGAAACGCAACGGGAGCCGCCATGCTCCCGTCGCCGTCAAGCGTGCCGCCTCGGCAGCCGCCGCGGGCCCCGTCGCTCGGCGGCGAAAGCCCGCAGCTGGCGTATAATCCTGCGCCACCTGCCGGCGGGCCTGCCACCATCCGACCGCCGCCAGGCCCGCGTGAACCAGATCGCGCAACTCCTACCCGAATCGAACATCCTGCTCGATGTAGAGGCGACGAGCAAGAAGCGCCTGTTCGAGCAGGTTGGAGCGCTCTTCGAGGACCGCGCGCAGATCGCGCGCTCGACCGTGTTCGACAGCCTGTTCGCGCGCGAGAAGCTCGGCTCGACAGGCCTCGGGCAAGGCATCGCGATCCCGCACGGCCGCATCAAGGGCCTCGATCACGCGCTCGCGGCGTTCGTGAGACCTCGCCAACCGATCCCGTTCGACGCGCCTGACGGCAAGCCCGTCGGGCAGGTCTTCGTGCTGCTGGTTCCCGAGCACGCGACCGAGGAGCACCTGCAGCTCCTGTCGGAGCTCGCGGGCATGTTCAGCGAACGCTCATTCAGAGACGAGCTCGCCAGCGCAATCGATTCCTCCAGCCTGCACCGCCTCTTCTCGAGTTGGCAGGGGCCGCCATCGTGAACGACGGCATCCCGATGCGGCAAGTCAGCATCGAAAAGCTCTTCGCGGAAAATCAGGCGCGACTGGGGCTCAATTGGCTCGCCGGTCGTCAGGGTGGGAACCGCGTGCTGACCGGCGAGACCGAGCTCAAACCGACCATCGGCCAGATCGGCCACATGAATTTCATCCATCCCTTCCGCCTGCAGATCATCGGTGCGGCGGAGGCCGCGTACCTGCGTGCTCTGCCCGAGGACGCGCTGCGCGAGTCGATCGAGAGGCTCTTCACCCGGGAGCTGGCGGCGATCATCGTCGCCAACGGCGAAGTGGTGCCCGACCACCTGCTCGAGGAGTGCAACCGGCATCACATGGCGCTGATGACATCGCCCCAGCCCTCGCCGCACATCGTCGAGGTCGTCCGCCTGTACCTGGCGCGAGTCCTCGCGGAATCGACCACGCTGCACGGCGTGTTCCTCGACGTGCTGGAGATGGGCGTGCTGATCACCGGCGCGTCCGCGATCGGCAAGAGCGAGCTTGCCCTGGAGCTGATCTCGCGCGGCAACGGCCTGGTCGCGGACGACATCGTCGAGTTCTACCGGATCTCGCCGGACACGCTCGAAGGACGCTGCCCCACGGTGCTCAGGGACTTTCTCGAAGTGCGCGGGATCGGCGTGCTCAATATCCGAACCATCTTCGGCGAGACGGCGGTGCGCCCGCGCAAGCTGCTGAAGCTGATGGTCAACCTCGAGGACCACAGCCATGAGCAGTTCTCCGAGCTCGACCGGCTCCAGGTCGATGCGACCTATCAGGAAATTCTCGGCGTGCCGATCCGCAAAGTGACCATTCCCGTCGCGGCGGGCCGGAACCTTGCCGTGCTGGTCGAGGCGGCGGTACGCAATTTCGTGCTCAACCAGCGCGGCATCGACAGCACCAAGGAATTCATCGAGAGGCAACAGAAGCTAATGGAGGATGGAGACTGAGTGCCCCATGGATCTCCTCCTGATCGGCGGCGTCTCCGGCTCGGGCAAGAGCGTTGCGCTCACGGCGCTGGAGGATAGCGGCTACTACGCGGTTTCCAACCTGCCGCCGCCGCAACTCGGCGGGCTGCTCGCGCACCTCAAGTCGGCCGGCACGGATCGCGTCGCCGTCGTGCTCGACGTCAAGACGGGCGGCGGGCTTGCCGATCTGCCGGTCGCGATCGACAGCGCGCGGGCGGAGGGCTGGACGGTACGTTTTCTGTATCTCGATGCCACGACCGAGACGCTGGTCAAGCGCTTCTCGGAGACGCGGCGCCGCCATCCGTTCTCCGGCGATCAACGCACCCTGACCGAGGCCATCGAGTTCGAGCGCGACCTCTTTGCCGATCTGCGCTCGCTCGGCTACAGCTTCGACACCAGCGACCAGTCAGCAGCCGCGCTGCGCTCGTGGGTGAAGGAATTCGTCAGCGTCGATCCTTCCCGGCTGACGCTGCTCTTCCAATCGTTCGGCTACAAGCACGGCGTCCCGCTCGACGCCGATCTCGTATTCGACGTGCGCTGCCTGCCGAATCCGCACTACGAGCCGGCGCTCGCGGCGCTGTCCGGCCGCGACCCTGCCGTGGTTGAGTATCTCGAGCGATACCCCGAGGTCGAACGGATGTACACCGACATCTACCATTTCGTCGCAAGCTGGCTCCCCGACTACGCGCGCGACAACCGCAATTACCTGACCGTTGCGATCGGCTGCACCGGCGGGCAGCACCGCTCGGTCTATCTCGCCGAAAGGCTGGCGCAGGCCTTCGCGGGTCGCTATCAGGTGCTCACGCGGCATCGGCAGCTTGCGTAGCGGCGCGAGGGAACGGCGCCGACCCGGGTATCGCCGCTCAACCCGGGCTACAATTCGATGATGAGCTCTCCGCGCACGATCACGCTCGCCTTCACCGGTGCGTCGGGCATGCCTTACGGTTTGCGCCTGCTCGAATGCCTGCTTCGCCGGCCGCGCAGGTCGTCGCACGGCAGGAGCTCGATCTGACCCTCCCGACCCAGCCCCACGCCGCCGCCGCGTTCTTCGCGGAGCGTTATCGCGCGAAGCCCGGACACCTCACTGTCTTCGGACGCGAGGACTGGCTTGCCCCGATCGCGTCGGGGTCGAACCCCTCCGACGCGATGGCAATCTGTCCGTGCAGCATGGGAACGGCAGGCGCGATCGCGGGTGGGCTCGCCGACAATCTGATCGAGCGCGCCGCCGACGTGATGCTCAAGGAGCGGCGGACCCTGGTGCTGGTTCCGCGTGAGACGCCGTTGTCCGCGATTCATCTCGAGAACCTGCTCAAGCTCGCGCGCGCGGGTGCGGTGATCCTGCCACCTTCTCCCGGGTTCTATGCTCATCCTGCGACGGTCGACGACCTGGTCGATTTCGTGGTCGCGCGCGTGCTCGATCAACTGGGTGTCGTGCACTCGCTCTTACCTCGCTGGGGCGAAGCACGCGTGGCGCCGCCCACCATCGAGCGCGCATAAGCGCTTTCCCTCACCATGTTTTCGTTCATCCATGGCGCGCCGTCGCGAGAGCCGGTTTCGTTGCCACTTTTTCCGCTCAAGACCGTGCTTTTCCCGGGCGGCGTACTGCCGCTCAAGGTCTTCGAGCAGCGCTACGTCACGATGACCAAGGCCTGCGTCAAGGACGACACGCCGTTCGGGGTCTGCCTGCTCACGCGCGGCGAAGAGGTCCCCGGCTCGTCCACGGCGAGCGCCGAAATCGCTTTCGCGCCTATCGGCACCCGCGCGCGCATCACCTCGTGGGATATGCCGCAGCTCGGCATCCTGCATATTCGGACCGAAGGACTCGGTCGGTTCCAGGTGCAGTCCCACGCGATCGCCAAAGATGGTCTCGTGTCGGCGCGGGTGACAGAGATCGCGCCAGAACCCGCGCTGCCGCTGGCCGAGGCATTCAAGCCACTCGCGAGCCTGCTCGAGCTTCTGATCAATCGTGTCGGCAGGGAGAGCTTTCCAGCCAATCTTGCATTGACCGATGCCTCGTGGGCCGGGTACCGGTTGGCTGAAATCCTTCCGCTGCCGCTGCCGATCAAGCAGAGCATGTTCGAGATCAACGATGCCGACGTGCGACTGACGGTGCTCGCGCGGTTTTTGAAACAACAGGGCTTGTTGTAGCGAAATTTTCCGCGGACGGTATTGGAGCGGCGGCCTCCTCGGTCGGTCAACGCAGCATTTAGTGTCGCGCGTCGGCCGCAGCGTCGACTTGCCTCGCGCGATCCCCGCGGCGCTACGCGCGCGGGGGCCCTCGCTGCGGGCTCGCGCCGCTCTTCGCTTTTCGCGCGGTAACAGCTACGTAGAACCAAGACCGCGCGCGTCGACCGCGTATAATTTGCGCGTCACTAAGGGCGTTGTTCAATCCATGGCCGGACACAGCAAGTGGGCGAACATCAAGCATCGCAAGGCGGCCACCGACGCCAAGCGCGGCAAGATTTTTTCCCGCCTGATCCGCGAGATCACGGTGGCAGCGAAGCTCGGCGGGAGCGACGCCGCGAGCAATCCTCGACTTCGCCTCGCGATCGACAAGGCGATGGACAACAACATGCCCAAGGACACGATCGAGCGCGCGGCAAAGCGCGGCGCCGGCGCGCAAGAGGGCGTGAACTACGAGGAGATGCGCTACGAAGGCTACGGCGTCCACGGTGCCGCGGTGATCGTCGACTGCCTGTCCGACAACCGCACGCGTACCGTCGCGGATGTCCGGCACGCATTCGCCAAACATGGCGGAAACCTCGGCACCGATGGATCGGTCGCGTTCCTGTTCAAGCACTGCGGTCAGATCGTGTTCGCGCCCGGTACCGACGAAAACCGGCTGATCGAAGTCGCGCTGGAAGCGGGCGCTGAGGACATTGTCACCAACGACGACGGCTCGATCGAGGTGATCACCGGTCTGCACGAGTTCGTCGCGGTCAGGGACGCGCTCGCGAAAGCCGGTCTCAAGCCCGGGCTCGCCGAGCTGACGATGAAGCCGACGACCGAGGTTGTGCTCTCGGGAGAGCGCGGTGCGCAGATGCAGAAGCTCCTCGACGAGTTCGAAGCTCTCGACGACGTCCAGAACGTATACACGAACGCGGTCATCGAAGAGGCGTAGCTCCGTTGACCGCTCGACGCAGCGCTCGACGCATTCTCGGAATCGATCCCGGCTTGCGGGTAACCGGGTTCGGGCTCATCGTGGCGACCGGCGGGAAGCTCCAGTACATCGCCAGCGGCTGCGTGCGCAACACAGTCGGCGAGCTGCCGGAACGACTGAAGGTCATCATCCGCGATCTGGGCAGCGTGATCATCGAGCACGGTCCGACCGAGGTCGCAATCGAGAAGGTATTCGTCAACATAAATCCGCATTCGACGCTGCTGCTCGGTCAGGCGCGCGGCGCGGCGATTTCGGCGGCGGTGCTCGCCGATCTTCCCGTCGCCGAATACACCGCGCTGCAGATCAAGCAGGCGGTCGTCGGCCACGGCAAAGCGGCCAAGGGTCAGGTGCAGGAAATGGTGAAGCGGCTCCTCGCATTGCCTGCCGCGCCGTCCGCGGACGCGGCCGACGCGCTGGCCTGCGCCATCTGCCATGCCCACGGCGGCGAAGGCCTGCACGGCCTGCGGCGCAAAGGTTACCGCGTCCGCCGCGGGAGAATCCTGTAAGCGCGCTTGCACCCCATGCGATAATGCGCAGGCTCGCCCGCTACCGCCCATGATCGGCCGTCTCTCCGGAACGCTCGTCGAAAAGAACCCGCCGCAGATCCTGCTCGACGTGCAGGGCGTCGCATACGAAGTCGACGTTCCGATGAGCACTTTCTACAATCTTCCCGGTCTCGGCGAGCCGATTACGTTATTCACGCATCTCGTCGTGCGCGAGGACGCGCACCTGCTGTTCGGTTTCGGCTCCGAGTCCGAGCGTCGGGCATTCCGCCAACTCATCAAGATCAGCGGCATCGGCGCGCGCACTGCGCTCTCGGTCCTCTCTGGCCTGTCGGTCGCGGAGCTCGCGCAAGCGGTGGTGATGCAGGACACAGGCAGGCTCACCAGGATCCCGGGCATCGGCAAGAAGACCGCGGAACGGCTGCTTCTCGAGCTCAAAGACAAGCTGGGCGGCGAGGTCACTGCCGTGGTCGGCGTGCATCGTCCGCCGCCGGTCACCGCCGACGTGCTCAACGCGCTCCTCGCACTGGGCTACAGCGACAAGGAGGCGGTGCGCGCGGTGAAGCAGCTTTCGGAAGGCGTTGCCGTCGCCGACGGCATCAAGCAAGCGCTGAAGGTCCTCGCGAAAGCCCGAATGGAAACGCTTCGACTTACGTACGAGAGATGATCTTCATTTCGACAGCGGCCGTGTCGCCGAGATCAAACGCGCGCCGTGCGAGCATTCATGCGCCGCGTTGATTGAGAGTCACCGCGCCTCACTGCGAATGGATCGCCGGCGGTTCGGCCGCTATGAAGGCAGCCCTTAACACGCGGCTTGTTTAATAAAGTTTAAGCTGTTATCCTTTAACAAGCCTCGTACCCGTTAAGGCATGCCTTGTTAGCCGTCGAGACTACAAACGCCCGACTGGGAACCTACGTTACGACCACCGCCGGCGGCGAGAACGTTCGTGCGTTCGTGCCTCCTCCCTTGCCGCCGGAGCCGCCTCTGGCGCTTGGCCCGGAGTTGCAGGACCTGCTGGAGCGCGCCAACCGCGGCCTTGGTCGGCTCGACGGCGTCGCACGAATCTTTTCGAACCCTTCGTTGTTCCTTTACCAGTACGTTCGAAAGGAGGCGCTGCTATCGTCGCAGATCGAAGGCACCCAGTCGTCGCTCTCGGATCTGCTGCTTTTCGAAAACGAGGAAGCTCCCGGCGTTCCGATGGACGATGTCGAGGAGGTTTCGCATTACGTCGCCGCGATGAATCATGCCCTCGATCGCCTGCGAGGAGGCTTCCCGATTTCGCTGCGCCTCATCTGCGATACCCACAGGATGCTCTTGTCCACCGGGCGTGGCAGTCACAAGTCGCCCGGCGAATTCAGAACGACCCAGAACTGGATCGGCGGATCGCGTCCGGGAAACTCAGCCTTCGTCCCGCCGCCACCGAATCGGGTCATGGAATGCATGGGCCAGCTCGAAAAATTCCTGCACGACGACCCGGTGAAGACGCCGCTGCTGATCAAGGCCGCGCTGGCGCACGTGCAATTCGAGACGATCCATCCATTCCTGGATGGCAACGGGCGCGTCGGCAGGCTGCTGATCACCCTGCTCCTCTGCGCCGACGATGTCCTGACGCAGCCATTGCTGTACTTGAGCCTGTACTTCAAACAGCATCGCGATGACTACTACGCCCTGCTCCAACGCGTCCGCGTGAAGGGTGCGTGGGAGGAATGGCTGGACTTCTTTCTCTCCGGTGTGATCGACACGACGGAACAAGCGGCGCGTGCGGCGCAGCGCACCCTCGACCTGTTTCGCACCGATCGCACCAAGGTCACGGGGTTGAAGCGAGCCTCCGCATCGGCGATGCGGCTGCAGCAGTTGTTCGAGGAAAAAGTCATCCTCACAATCCCGGGCGCTGCGAAGAGGCTCGATCTTTCGCAGCCGACCGTGACTGAGTCGATCCACCATCTCGAACGCCTCGGGATCGTGCGCGAAATGACTGGGCGGAAGCGCAATCGAGTTTTTGTGTACGACGCCTACATGAAGATCCTCGAGGAAGGCACCGAGCCGATCCGAACGGGGAAACTGTGAAGAACGCTGCCAAAGGCATACCGATCATCGATCCGAAGATCAACGGCTGGCGCGCGATGGTCGATTGCGTCATGATTGAGCCGCCTACTACGGTAAGGTGTTTACCGTGACCTTCTCGGACGTTCCTGAGCGGAAGATCGCCCTGGTGCCCGCACGTATGGTCGCTTCTTCGCACCGATCGCTCCCATGATCGAAACCGACCGCCTGATTGCCGCGGCTCCGACGAGCCCACAGGAGGAAGTACTCGAGCGCACGCTGCGGCCGCGCGCGCTCGACGAGTACATCGGCCAGGAGAAGATCCGCGGTCAACTATCGCTCGATCACGTGCTGCTCTTCGGGCCGCCGGGACTGGGCAAGACAACGCTGTCGCACATCATCGCGCACGAGCTCGGCGTGAACCTGCGCCAGACTTCGGGACCCGTGCTCGAGCGCGCCGGCGACCTCGCCGCGCTGCTGACCAACCTCGAACCGCACGATGTGCTGTTCATCGACGAGATCCACCGCCTGTCGCCGGTCGTCGAGGAAATCCTCTATCCCGCGCTCGAGGATTTCAAGATCGACATCATGATCGGCGAAGGACCGGCAGCGCGATCGGTCAAGCTCGACCTGCAGCCTTTCACGCTCGTTGGCGCGACCACGCGCGCTGGCATGCTCACCAACCCGCTGCGCGATCGCTTCGGGATCGTCGCCCGGCTCGAGTTCTATACCGCGGAGGAGCTCACGCGCATCGTCACCCGCTCGGCGAAGCTCCTCGATATCGCGCTCGACCCTGCGGGCGCGCTGGAGATCGCGCAACGCTCGCGCGGCACGCCGCGCATCGTGAACCGGTTGTTGCGGCGCGTGCGCGATTACGCCGAAGTGCGCGCCGCCGGCCGGATCACGCACGAGGTCGCCGACGCCGCACTGTCCATGCTGGACGTGGACGTCCTAGGCCTCGACGTGATGGATCGCAAGCTCCTGCGCTGCGTTCTCGACAAGTTCGCGGGCGGACCGGTCGGCATCGACAACCTCTCGGCGGCGATCGGCGAGGAACGCGACACGATCGAAGATGTGCTCGAACCGTTCCTCATCCAGCAGGGTTTCCTGCAGCGCACGAACCGCGGCCGGATCGCGACAGCGCTGTCCTACCGGCACTTCGGCCTCGTCCCGCCGGCGGTCGCCGGCCAGCTCTTCGCGAGCGAATGATCTTTCGCTGGCCCGTCCGCGTCTACTACGAGGATACCGATGCCGCTGGAGTTGTGTACTACGCGAATTACCTGCGTTTCCTGGAACGCGCTCGGACCGAGTGGCTGGCCTCGCTGGGATTCACGCTGACCGCACTCGAGGCTGAACACGGCGTCGTTTTCGTGGTCCATCGTCTGGACATCGAATACCGGCAGCCCGCACGGCTGTACGACGCGCTCGAAGTGACGCTCGTGCCAACCACAATAGGAAAAAGCCGTCTCGTCACTGTACAGGACGTCCTGCGCGCCGACGACCGCCTGGCAAGCGCCCACGTGACGCTTGCCTGCCTCGATCCTCGTCGCTGGCGGCCGGCACGCATACCCCCGATCGTTTCCCAGAAAATGGAGGCACAAGGTTGAACCTTCATCCCGATCTATCGTTCTTCGCGATGATGGTCCAGGCCAGCGTCGTAGTGCAGGCCGTGATGGCGCTGCTGTTCCTGGCCTCGCTGTGGTCGTGGTGGCAGATCTTCCTGAAACTGTTCACCTTGAAGCGCGCCACGCGCGATACCGATCGCTTCGAGGACGACTTCTGGAAGGGCGGCGACCTCAATGAGCTGTTCCAGCGCGCAAGCCAGAATCTGGGCGGCGCGCTGGAGCGCGTCTTCTCGTCCGGCTTCCGCGAATACGCCAAGCATCGCCGGCAGGGCACGTCGTCGGCAGCAACAATGGACAGCGCCAGGCGCGCCATGCGCGCATCGTACCAGCGCGAGATCGACGCGCTCGAGGCCAACCTTTCGGGCCTGGCGACGGTCGGGTCGGTGTCTCCCTACGTCGGCCTGTTCGGTACCGTATGGGGAATCATGAATGCCTTCCGTGGTCTGCAGAATGTCAGCCAGGCGACGCTGGCACAGGTCGCGCCGGGCATCGCCGAGGCGTTGATCGCGACCGCGATCGGGCTCTTCGCGGCAATCCCTGCGGTGGTCGCGTACAACCGCTACACCCACGACGTCGACCGGCTGGCGACGCGCTTCGAGACGTTCATCGAGGAGTTCACCAACATCCTGCAACGGCAGGGCTGAAGAGCCACGTATTTCAATCATGCGTCCCCGCAAATCGATCAACCAGATCAACGTCGTTCCCTACATCGACGTCATGCTGGTACTGCTGGTGATCTTCATGATCACCGCGCCGCTCATCAATCCGGGCGTGGTCGAGCTGCCGAGCGTGGGTATGCAGCTCACCACACCCGTCGCGCCGCTCAGGATCAACGTGCGCACCGACCGGTCGCTCCTGCTGCAGGAGGGCACGCCTGCGCCGGTGCGCGTCTCCGAAGAAGAGCTGATCGCGCGGCTCCGGGAGCGGCAGGCGAAGAGCCCGGATCAGGCGGTCGTGATCGCCGCCGATCGCGGCGTGCGCTACGAAGACGTCGTGCACATACTCGATCTTCTCCAGCAGAAGGGCGTGCGCAGGGTCGGCTTGCTGCTCAACCCCAAGCCGGGCTGATCGAGGAAGCTCCATAGATGCCTCCGTCGCGCGAGCGAGCGCGCTGGTCGACGACCAAGTGGATCGCGGCCATCCTGGCCATCGCGATACACCTCGCGTTCGTCCTGTTCCTCGTCTTCAGTGTCAACTGGCAGAACCGCAAACCCGAAGCGGTGACCGCCGAGCTCTACGCACCGCCACAGAAGACCGAGCCGACAAAGCCCGCGCCCGAGCCGCCGAAGCCACCGCCCGAGCCGCCGAAGCCCGAGCCTGAACCGCCGAAGCCACCTCCGGAACCCGCCAAGGCGCCGCCGGTCGTCGCACCCCCCAAGCCCGACATTGCGCTCAAGGAGAAACAGGAGCGCCTGAAAAGAGAGCAGGCAGAACGCGAGCGCCAGGAAAAGCAGGAAGCCGACAAGCGCGAAGCCGATCGGCGCGCACAGGAGCAGAAGCGTCTTGCCGAGGCGCGTGAGCGACAGGCGCGTGAAGCCGAGGCGCTCAGGGCCCAGGCGGAGCGCGAGCGCCTGGTGCAGCAGAAGGTCGCTACCGATACAGCGCGGGCGAGGGCCGATGCCGACTACGTCCGGCGCATTCAGGCGAAGGTCCGAGGCAACCTGACGCTGCCGCCCGACTTGATGGGTAATCCGGAAGCGATCTTCGACGTCGTTCAGCTACCAACGGGGGAGATCATCGACGTGCAGCTCGTCAAGTCGAGCGGCGTGCGCGCTTACGACGAGGCCGTGCAGCGCGCGATCCTCAAATCCTCGCCGTTGCCGCGACCCGACTCGCCGGATATGTTCCGCAGGGCCTTGACGCTGAGGTTCCGCCCGCTGGACTGACAATAACCTCTGGATCGCGTGGCACGTCGATGGCAGGCTGATCGCGCAGCGTTACGAGCAGGCCTGGCTGCGAGGCCGCACTTGTCAACAGCGGCAGCGAGGCGCGAGACAGTACAGAAGTTGGTACGGCGAGCGCCGAGCGCTCAGTGGCCAATGAGCGCAACAATGCAGACAGGCCGCGCAGTAGCTGCGAATCAGCCTGTGCCGCGCGAATGCTTCTCGACGATCTGCACAGTCGCCCAGCTCCATTCGGGCCGCTGTTCGACCAGATGCCTGAACGCCAGGGTATAAACCGAGTGCGCCGTCGTGAGCAGGACGTGGCGGCCCTCGGCGTATTCTGCGCTCGGCACGATCAGCGTCTTCATGGCGAGCGGCTTGTCCGGACGCGATGGCGGCGGCAGATACAAGCCATCGAAACGTTCGCCCATCGTCGAAAGATCGAGACCGTCGACCACGTAACCCATGTCCTCGTTCGGTTTGCGCTTTGCTGCGAGCGTCACCGCGACCATGCGCTCTGCGATGAGGTTGACGCCGGCCTCGACCTCTTCGTTCGAAAGCTTGTTCAGGCGGCGGACGACGCCGAGCAACCACCC
>VBCL01000145.1:12423-18764 GCA_005888865.1 Betaproteobacteria bacterium
CGATACCTCCTGTGGCGGCGATACGCAGCCCTGCAACGCTGCGATCCTTGACTTCCCACGTCGGATCGCTCCAGGAGGACAGGCTCGCGGCGAGCGTGTCGTCTTCGACGGGTGTCTTGCGGCGCACGCGCGGCGCGCCTGCTACGGGAAAGACTTCGATCTGTTCGCCGCCGACGTCGGGGGTCGCCTCGCCCGCTGCCTTCGCCGTGAGGTCCTGGCAGATCCGCGGCAAGCCGATGCGCACGCGCGCGGAGACCGCGACCGACGTCCGCGGATCGCGCCGCAAGTCGTTGAGCGCAGACGGCGATATCGCGGGCTGGATCTTGCGCAACACGGCAAGCCGTTGCTGGTTGATCGCGGCGATCGGGCCCTGATCGGTTGCCTCGGCTTCGCGCAGCGCGTCCACTGCCCGACCCATGGCGTCGGTGAGCGGCGTCGTGTCGAGATAGCGCAGCACCGAGCCGCGATCGTTGCCATTGCGACGGATGAGTCCTGTCCGGCCCGCAAGGTCGACGAAAAAGCCCTCGAGCGATTTCGGAATCGGGTCCAGTGCGAGCTTCCGGCTCCAGGCACGAAGCTGCGAGGCAGCCCAATCGACCTCGGCCGGGCCGAGATTGCCGGTGTTGAGCTGATGCACGAGCAGCACATACACGTATTCCTGCTCCGTCGACCACGGCTGTGCGCCGGGGCCCGCCGCGGGCAGCGCCATGGGCGTTCGGTCGCAGCCGAGCTCGCATGCGCGCAGATAGATCTGATGCAGCTCGATCCATTTGGCCGGGATCCAGCGCTCGTACTTGAACACCCGGAGCTTCGCGTCGGTGCCATGGAAGTGAACGAGCCGGACGAAAAGCAGCGGCAAAACCGATTTCCAGCGCGCGTTGGCTCCGGGCGTCAACGCCCTTTCCAGCGCCGCCTGATAAACGAGCATGAACGCCTGAGCCAGCTCCCAGAGGGCCTGCCAGATGCGGTCGGCGAGCTTTGGAGATCCTTCGGCGTTTTCCATGTACTGCTTGATCAGCTGGCGCCGGTCGGCACCCAGAGCGGCATCAACGAACTGGATGGCGCCCACGCGGTGCAGGTCCATGCCCAGCTGGCCGTTGCGCATGGCGTCGAGCGCGCGGATCACGTGCTGCTGCCTGCCGATCACGTCGAGCGCAGGCAATTCCCGCAGCCACGCTGCCGCGCTCTTCGCGCTCTGCAGCGGATCTGCGGCATTGGCTTGCGGAGTAAGGAAGCCGAGCATTGCTTTCATCGATGAGGCCTGCTTGCGCCTGACAGGCGCGCTAATCCGCGCTGTCCGGCCAGTTCATGGCCGAAAGGGGGTCGCGCAAGGCGCTGCGAATCCTCCTTGGCCAGATCGAAGTTTATAGACCATAATCGCCGTTCGCGCAAAAGCCGGTTGCAATCCCTCGAATTCACGACAATGTCCTGACGCCGACGCGCGTCGTCCATACTCACCAAGATAGAGACCACTCCTCACATGCCCCCGAAAAACGTTGCGTCTCGCCAGCTCGCGCTGGCCTCCGCCATCGCGGCGATGTTCCTCGCACCGTCAGGAATTGCTCTTGCGCAAACGCCTGACACGGTACCTGCTCCCCCTCAAAGCAAGTTGGATGCCAAGGTGACTCAATTGCAAATCATCGACACCACGGTCGGCACGGGCCCGGAAGCAGTCAAGGGAAAGGTCGTTGTTGTTCACTACACTGGGTGGCTCTATGACCCGAGCCTGCCGGACAAGAAGGGCAAGAAATTCGACTCGTCACTGGATCGGAAGTCGCCCTTCACCTTTCCGCTTGGCGGCGGACGCGTCATCCGCGGCTGGGACGAAGGGGTCGCTGGGATGCACGTCGGCGGCAAGCGCACCCTCGTCATTCCGGCTGATATGGCTTACGGAAGCCGCGGCGCCGGCGGCGTGATTCCTCCGCATGCGACGCTCATGTTCGACGTGGAGCTGCTGGCCGTTAATAACGGCTGAACGGAGTCCTTCGCCGCGGCCGCACGAATGCGAGAAGCGGTCATTGCGTGCAGCAGAGTTGGGGCTTGCAGAGTCGTTTCTGTCGTAGACAGGTTTGGCGGAGACCGCCGAACGTCGTTGGATGGCGGCGGGATGGCTCTCCGCCTTCGTGCGACGCTGAACGTCGCATCGCGCCTCAAGGTAAGAGTTACCAGTACGTCTCGAGCGTGAAGTGTCCTGGCTCGCGCCGCCGATGACGGCGCATGCCACGTTGCTCGAGCATCGCCTGCGTGTCGCGCACCATGTCCGGGTTACCGCACAGCATCGCGTGAGCGTTCTCCGCGGTCAGCGGCACGCCCGTCCACGCTTCGAGCCGGCCGTCACGAATCGCATCGGGGATCCGCCCCGACAGCGCGCCTTTGTGCGGCTCGCGGCTGACGAAGGGCGCGAAGGTGAATCGGCCCGGCCGCGCGGCCGCGATGCCCGAAATCGTGTCCGCGTACGAGAGGTCGGCGGCGTGCCTGACGGCGTGGACCAGCACGATCCGCTCGAACTTCTCCCACGGGTCCTCGGTCCGAAGGATCGACAGATAGGGCCCGAGTCCGGTACCGGTCGCCAGACACCACAGCGCTGCCGAGTCGGGCAGCTCGGAGACGCTGAAGAAGCCATTGGCGCGGTCGAGCAACCACACCGAATCCTCGCTCTCCAGCGCAGCGAGCCGCGGCGAGAGCGGGCCCTGCGGCAGGACGTTGAAGTAGAACTCGTGCGGCGGGCCGTTCGGCGGGTTGACGAACGAATACGGACGGCCAAGCATCGGCTCCTTCGACCCTGGCGGTGCGGGGAGCGCGAGACGCGCGAATTGTCCGGCAATGAACGTTACGGCGGACGCTGCCACTTGCAGCGAGAACAGCCGCTCGGTCCATTGCCGCTTGCCGACGACCTTGCCCTCGATCCATTTGCTCATCGGTTAACGATGACGCGCGGTAACATGCGGCCATTATGCCAGCCCCCAAATCGGCGCTCGTCGCCGGCTCCCGCGTCTACCTGCGCCGGCCGCAGCTTGCCGACACGACCGCTTTCGTGGCTGCAGTCAGGGCCAGCGCACGTCTGCATCGAAACTGGGTTCAGGCACCTGCGACGCCGGCCCGTTTCGGCGCGTACCTGAAGCGCTTCGCGGGCCCGGAATCACGCCGCGCCGCTAACACGACCTGCGCGGGCCTGCTCGCGTGCCGGACGATCGACGGCGCGGTGGTTGGCGTGTTCAACCTGAGCGAGATCGTGCGCGGCGCGTTCCAGAGCGCGTACATCGGCTATTACGCACTCGCGCCTCACGCCGGCCAGGGCTACATGGCGGAGGGACTCGAGCTCACGCTCAGGTTCGCGTTCCGCGTGCTGCGCCTGCACCGCGTCGAGATCAACATTCAGCCGGCGAATGCGCGCTCGATCGCGCTGGTGCGCGGGGCGGGGCTCACACGCGAAGGCTTTTCGCGCCGCTACGTCAAGATCGCCGGTCGCTGGCGCGACCACGAGCGCTGGGCGCTGCTCGCCGAAGACTGGCGCGAATCGCGGCGCCGGAGACGATGAGCGCGTTCGCCGGCGGACCTGCCCGCTTCGTTGCCGTCTTCGCGCTGTGTGCCTGCGCCGTGGATCCGTACCGGCTCGACGCGCCGCGCAGCGCGTCCGGCGTCGAGCTCGCGCCGTACGCGCTGCACGAGGAGTGCTTCCGCCTCGACGTGGGCGAGCGCATCGACTTCTATTTCGAAAGCGTCGTCCCGGTCGCCTTCAACATCCACTATCACGATGGCAACGCGGTGGTCATGCCGGTCGCCCGCGACAACGCGACGCAGGAGTCCGGCGACTTCACCGCCGATCGCAAGGAGATCTACTGCCTGATGTGGGAAGCGGGCGCCGAGCCGAGCGCGCTCGAATACCGGGTGCGGCCGCGCCGCTAGACTCGCGAGAGCGAAACCCTCAAAGCTCCTGATACGAGTACGTTCGGCCGTGCTCCACGTCGTCGACGACCAGCCTGGCGACGATCTTCGACGCCACGATCGCCGGTGCGACCAGCCGGCCGTCGCGGTGAAACCCCTTGAACAGCTCGACGCTCGGCAGGACCTCCGGCGAATGCGAGCGCGCGAAAACCTGCATGTCGGTATCGATCACGCCCGGGCGCACGGTGATCGCGCGGAAGTTCGCCGCCTGCTGCTCGGCTGCCAATGCGCGGGTCAGCATCTCCATGCCCGCCTTGGCCACACAGTACACGCCCTCGCCCGGGAGCGTGTTCTGCGCCGCGCCCGACGAGACGTTGATGACGCGCCGCGCCATGGCCGGGTCGGCGAAGACGCGACAGAAGAGGTTGGTCAGTGTCACCACCGCGGCGAGATTCACCATCAGCGCGGACGTGACCTCGCTTGAAGCGAGCCGACCCAGCGTTCCGACCGGACCCGCGGTCGCCGCGTTGTTCAGCAGGCATACCGATGCCGGCTTGCGCGCTGCGAGACGCGAGAACGCCGGCGTCAGTGCCTCGTCGACGCGCGCGGCGTCGGCCAGATCGAAACGCGCGAACGCATAGCTCGCGCGCTCGAGCGCCGGGTTGCTCGCGCGGCCGATGCCGAGAACCGTGAATCCGCGCTCCAGAAGCTCGGCTGCGAGCGCGGCCCCAAGGCCGCGGGAGACGCCGGTAACGATGGCTGCTTGCATAGCAGGCGGTGAAATAGGTGAATGAGTGAATAGACTCGAGAGAATGGTGGCGTGCGCGCCTTCTTCACTTATTTTACTTGTTCACCCGTTCACCAGTGGAGCGCCCCCGCGCCGCTAACGGTGCGTCCCGAGCGACAGTGCGATCAGAATGAGCACGATGATCGCCACGACGAGCAGCGTCACCTTGATCCAGCTCTTCGGATACTCACCTTGGACCGTACCCGTGAAGCCATTCATCACCGCCTGGAACGCTTTCGCGCCGTAGTTGTAGGTGAGAAGCCAGATGGGGGCCAGGATGTGCTTGAACGTCTGGCCGGAATAATCCGCCCTGACGTCGAGATTGCGATAGGTATCGCCGGGGATCTGCGCGGCGCACATCTGGCGGAGCTTCGCGTCCATCGCGTCGCGCGCCGCCTTCGCTGCTGCGACCAGATCGATCTGGTAGCGCTCCACGACCCAACCCGCGACGTAGCCCGGATCATACGGCTTGAGCTCCCCGGTAGGGAAAGGCTCCACCCCGCGCACCAGGGCCTCGTGCACGCCTACCGACGCGCAGACGAGATCGTCGTCGAAAAAATGCGACAGGCTCCCTGATGCGGGCTCCCAGCGTACATGCTGCACCTGGCGCGTCTGCGTGCGGCCGCTGCCGTCGGTGTACGTCTCGGTCGTGTAGTAGTAGTAACCGGCCTCGGCGCTCCACGTCGCGTCGACCTTCGCATCGAACGTCCAGTAGGGAAGATACACACCCTTCACAGTGTCGGTGAGGGCGCGGCGCTTCAGCGCGTTCGGAGCCAGCCACAGCTTTCCGTACCAGGCGCGGATGCCATCGCGCGCCTTGTCCTCGGCAACTTTGAACGGCAGCACGCTCTCCGGCCGGAACGATTCCTTGCTCTGCTCGTAGGGCACGAGTTGCGCCGACCCGCAGAACTCGCAGCGCTGTGCCTGCCGTGCCGGATCGAGCACGGAGATCGCCTGGCAGCTCTGGCATTTGACGTAACGCTTCTCGATTTTCCAGCCGCGCGCGTCGTCGCCTAGGCCCCGCAGCGCCGCCACCAGGTCATGCTCGACGATCTTGCCGGTGTCGGCGTCGAGCTTCGCCGGAGAGGTGGTGCCGCAGAACGGGCACACCAACGCCTGCTTGGCCGGATCCCATATCGCTTCCGCGCCGCAGGCGGGGCACGCGAACTTCTGCTGCGCGATGGTTGTCGGAACTCATTGGGGAACTCATTGGAGAACTCACTGGGGAAAATACCCGATGACCCGCCACTTCCCGTCAGCTTCGCGCTCCATCGACAGCGACTCGCGGCCATTTGCCTTCGCGAAGGTGGTACTGAACAGGATTTGCGCGTAGTCGCCTTCCGGATACCCGGAAAGCGTTTTGCTAAACCGCGCCGGGCCGGCAGTCCGGCGAGTGACGGTGCCGAGTCGCGCCTGCGTCTTCTTGAGCCCTTCGGCCCAGACGGCCACGGAGATCGCGGATTGAAACTTCTTCCCCGCAGCGCCCCAGCTCGCTTGCGCATCGCCGCGATCGACGAACGCCAGCCATTGCCGCGCGGCCGCCTGTGCCGCGATCACATTCGGGTCCTGCGCCAGGGCGACGCTCGCGACGCACGCCAGACACAGCGCGGCAAGCAGCCGGCGCCGCAACAAAGCGAAATACATCGTCAGGAGTGCAGGAACTGATCGA
>VBCL01000146.1 GCA_005888865.1 Betaproteobacteria bacterium
CGGATCGAGATATTCGGGCTCGCCGGCGAGGAGATTGACCACCGGCCGATCGCGGAACAGCCCGCGCACTTCGCCTTCGCGCACGAACTTGGCGAGATCCCCGGCGAAGAGCGACGAGAAAATCGCATCCGGCTTCGCGTCGAGCAGCGCCTGTACCACCGGTCCTGCATCGATCTTGCCCAGCGGGACGGCAATCTCGACGAACTCGAGCCCTCCGGGCTGACGCGCGATCATCAGCTGCTTGAACGCCGCGGTCGCGGCCGTGCCGTATTCGTAGTTGGGATAGACGATCGCCCAGCGCTTCTTGCCGAGGCGCACCGCATCGGGGACCAGCATCGCGGTCTGCATGTAGGTCGAAGGACGCAGGCGGAAGGTGTACTTGTTTCCGCTCTCCCAGACGATCTTGTCGGTCAACGGCTCGGCGGCGAGGAAGAGCACGTGCCGCTGCTTGGCGAGGTCGGCCACCGCGAGGCCGACCGCGGAGGAGAACGTCCCCATGAGCAGGTCGACTTTTTCGCGGGCGAGCAGCTCCTCGGCGACCCGTACCGCATCGCCGGCATTGCCGTTGTCGTCGCGGGTCACAAGCTCCAGCGATCGGCCGAGGACACCGCCACTGTGGTTGATTTCCTCGACCGCGAGCTCCATGCCCTTCTTGTACGGTTCGAGGAACGCCGGGAACGTCTTGTAGCTGTTGAGCTCACCCAGCTTGATCGGCTGCGCCGAAGCCGCCGTCGCTGCCAGTGCCACCACGGACAGCGCAACCGTTGCCAGAAACCGCTTCATGGAAGCTCCGGAAGGAGTTGATCAGGACGCGCGGGGTGTCCCCGAGTCCGGAACGCATGATAGCCGCAGCGCGGGCGCTTCGGAAAGCGCAGTCAGCACAAGGGTTTTCGTCGAGTTCTATGCTTATTCGAGGCAGGGGGCTGCGTCGAGCGCGCCGCGGCGGGTAAAATGTCACGTTTTGTCATCGCGCGGCGCGGGTGCTGGGCGCCCCCGCATCGAATCGGCGAGCGCGCATTCTGCGGGTACCGCAAGACTTTCCCCGCCGACCACACGTTCTTGCAGACCGTGGCCCTCGTAGCGCGCGCCGCGAACAGGACTTATGTTGAAGCTTGGATTCGGACTGTTGTTCGACGACCTCTACACGAGCGCGGGGCTCACGCGCCTGGACGCGGCGTTCATTGCGCATCTCCAGGCGGCAGACGCCGCGCTTGCGGCGCGGCTCGCTGCCGGGCGCGCAGAGCCCCATGCGCTGGGGCGCAAGGGCGAGTCCGACCTTCTTGTCGCGCTCGCGCCGCACGTCGAGGATTTCGTCGCGCAATTGTTCGACGTCGCGACAGAGGTGACCGCCTTGCAGGAAGCGCAGCACGAGCTCGCGCCCGTGTTCGCCTGCAAGCGCCAGGTCGTGCAGCGCAAGGCACTCAACAAATACAAGCTCGAAGACGCCACGACGTTCGACGGCGCCGCGCTTCGCGGCGAGCTGGAGGCGATATTCGGCGAATCGCTCGCGGGACAGCGCGGCGAGATCGCGTTCGCGCGGCATGTCGGCGCTTGGGGTCAGGACGAAGCGGCGCACGCCGCGGAGATCGACCTGGCGCTCCGCTACGCGGCTTGGGCGGTGCAGACTGCCGAAGGCAAGGCGTTGCACAAATCGGGCGTGCTATTCAGGACGCCGCGCAAGCTCGACTACATGCGGCTCGTACCGGTCGAGCACGAGACGCGTCACGGCGTCGAGATGATGCGGCTCTCCGACGATCATCTGCGCCGCCGCGACGGGTTCGCGCTGACCGACCCAGGCACCGATCTCGCCGGCGGCCTCGACCAGGCGCACTACTGCATCTGGTGTCACGAGCAGCAGAAGGATTCGTGCTCGTCGGGCTTGCGCGACAAGAAGCCCGCCGATGGCAGCGCCGCGCCGTTCAAGAAGTCCCCTTTCGGCGTGACGCTTGCCGGCTGCCCGCTCGAGGAAAAGATCTCCGAGTTCCACAGGCTGCGTGCCGACGGCTGGGCGCTTGGCGCGCTGGCGGTGATCTGCGTCGATAACCCGCTCGTGGCGGCGACGGGTCATCGCATCTGCAACGACTGCATGAAGGCGTGCATCTATCAGAAGCAGGATCCGGTCGATATTCCCCAGTCCGAGACCCGGCTGTTGAAGGACGTGCTGGCGCTGCCCTGGGGCTTCGAGATCTACGCGCTGCTCACGCGCTGGAATCCACTCAACCTGCGACGGCCGCTGCCGCGCGCGTCGACCGGCAAGCGAGCGCTCGTGGTCGGGATGGGGCCCGCGGGATTCACGTTGGCGCATCATCTGCTGAACGACGGCCATACGGTGGCCGGCATCGACGGGCTCAAGATCGAACCGCTCGAAGCCGAGCTCTCGGGGGTCGCGCCCGACGGGACGCGACGGCCGTTTGTGCCGATTCGCGACAGCACGAGCTTGCGCGAGGCGCTGGACGATCGCGTGATGGCGGGCTTCGGCGGTGTCGCGGAATACGGCATCACCGTGCGCTGGGACAAGAATTTTCTCAAGATCATCCGGCTGATCCTCGAGCGACGCGATCGCTTTGCGATGATCGGCGGCGTGCGCTTTGGCGGGACGATCACCGCCGAGACCGCGTTCGGGCGCGGGCAAGCCGACCGTGCTCGATCTGCCGAACGGGCTCGCCAACGGCGTGCGCACCGCGTCCGACTTTCTCATGGCGTTGCAGCTCACCGGCGCGGCGCGGCGCGACTCGGTCGCCAATACGCAGCTCCGGTTGCCGGTCGTCGTCATCGGAGGCGGACTGACCGCGATCGATACTGCAACCGAATCGCTCGCCTACTACCCGGTTCAGGTCGAGAAGTTTCTAGCCCGCTACGAGGCGTTGACCCTCGAGAAAGGGCGAGATGCGGTGGAGGCCGCCTGGTCGGACGACGAGCGCGCAATCGCGCGCGAGTTTCTGGACCACGCCCGAGCGATTCGTGCCGAGCGCGCCGCCGCCGCGCGCGAGCGCCGTCCGGCACGCGTGCTGGAGCTGTTGCAATCCTGGGGTGGCGTCACGATCGCCTATCGCCGGCGCCTGCTCGACAGTCCGTCGTACACGCTCAATCACGAGGAAGTCGAGAAAGCGCTGGAGGAGGGCGTGCGCTTCGCCGAGGGCCTGACGCCGCTCGCGGTCGAAGTCGATGCGCATGGCCGCGCGCGCGCTCTCGCAGTCTCGGTCCAGCGAAGCAATGGCGACGGCGTCTGGCACGAAACGGCCAAAGCCGAGCTCCCGGCCCGCGCGATCCTGATCGCCGCCGGCACGCAGCCGAACACGATCGCCGCGCGCGAAGACCCGGCGCATTTCCATCTCGATGGTCGCTACTTCCGGGCAGTCGACGAATCAGGCGATCCCGTGCAACCGGAGAGAGGCCTGGCGAAGCCCGACACGGCACGGGTGCTGACCGTACTGGAACCCGATGGCCGCGCCATCAGCTTCTTCGGCGATCTGCATCCGTCGTTCTTCGGCAACGTCGTGAAAGCGATGGCGAGTGCCACGCGCGGTTACCCGGTCGTCACGCGCATGCTCGAGCGCGTCGCGGCCGCATCGGTGTCGAGCGACGTCGAGTTTCTCCGCGCCATCAACGGCGAGCTTCGCGCCACGGTCGAGCGTGTGGTGCGACTCACCCCGACCATCGTCGAGGTCATCGTGCGCGCCCGGGCGGCAGCGCGCCGCTTCGCGCCGGGCCAGTTCTATCGGTTGCAGAACTTCGAGACGCTCGCCCGCAGCGTCGACGGAACGAGCCTCGCGATGGAAGGCATCGCCTTGACCGGCGCCTGGGTCGATCGTGAGCAGGGTCTCATTTCGACCATCGTGCTCGAGATGGGCGGCTCTTCGGACCTGTGCGCGCTGCTCGAGCCCGGAGAGCCCGTCGTGCTCATGGGACCGACCGGGACGCCGACCGAGATTGCCGGCGACGAGACGGTCGTGCTCGCCGGAGGAGGTCTGGGCAACGCGGTGCTTCTCTCGATCGGTCGTGCGTTCCGCAACGCCGGCTCGCGCGTGCTTTATTTCGCCGGTTATCGCAAGACGATCGATCGTTACAAGGTCGCCGAGATCGAGGCCGCGGCCGACGTCGTCGTCTGGTGCTGCGAAGAGGCGCCGGGCTTCGTCCCCGGCCGTGCGCAGGACCGGAGCTACGTGGGAAACATCGTGAAGGCGATGGTCGCGTACGCGAGTGGCGGGCTTGGGCCACAGCCGATTGCATTTTCGGCAAGCGATCGGCTCATCGCCATCGGCTCGGACCGCATGATGGCCGCCGTTGCCGCCGCGCGGCACAACGGCCTCGGCGCGTTCGTCAAACCCACTCAACGCGGCATCGGATCGATCAACTCGCCGATGCAATGCATGATGAAGGAGATCTGCGCCCAGTGCCTGCAGCCGCACCGCGATCCGGCGACCGGCAAAGTCACGTACGTGTTCTCCTGCTTCAATCAGGACCAGCCGCTCGACGTGGTCGACTTCCCAGCGCTCGAAGCGCGCCTGGCGCAGAACGGGGTGCAGGAAAAATTGACCGCGCAGTGGATCCGGCGCTGCCGCGGTCGGATCGGTGCGGTGAACGGACGAACTTGAAAAAGTTCCTCTCGTAGGACGATTTCCTACACGCGACGCACCGCATCGTCGCGCGCCGCCCGCCCGCAGCGCATCTGCAAATCTTCCTTACAAAGACGCCTCTGCGCGACACAATGAAGACGCGACATCATCGTTCAATGCTGATTGTCCAGCAGAGAGCGATGCATGACGTCGGCCATTTCTTCGAGCCGAGCCGCCGCGACCGGCGCGGCACACTCGGTGATCCACGTGATCAATCCGCTCTGGGATGCGCAGGGCGGAAGCGAGTGGCGCGCGGTGGAGATGTACAAGACGCTCGGCGCCGCAAATCGGGTTCGTCTCTGGAGCCGGTTCGATCCGGCGCCGATTTTTCGCGAGCGTTACCCCGTCGAGCTTATCCGGCCGTGGCTCGGCCGCTGGCCGGTCGGCGGCACGTTCATCTTCGTCGGAGCGTACTTTCGCGTCGGCCACTGGTTCAAGGTGGCGTTCCCGCGGCGAACGATCCTCATCTACAACACGCACCAGCCCGATCGTTTCGCCAAGGCGCTCGCGCGGTTGGAGGCGTGGCATCGCGCGCCGGTCGAAGTCGTGTACACGTCGCCCCTTCTACGCCGTCTTTCGGATCGCCCCGGGCCGGTGATCGAAAGTCCGATCGATCTTCGAAAATTCGTGCCGTTGCAAGCGCGCATGCAGCGCGCCCGGCCCTTCACGGTCGGGCGGATGTCGCGCGATGTCGCCATCAAACATCATCAGGGCGACGCCGATGTGTACAACGCGCTCGCGCGGGCCGGCGTCGCGGTGCGGGTGATGGGCGGAACGTCCTTGCAGCGCCAGCCCGATGAAGTCGTCGCGGCGAGTCTTCTCGCTGCAGGCTCGGAACGTTCCGTCGACTTTTTGCATGGTCTCGATTGCTTCTACTATCGCACCAGCGACCAGTGGCTGGAAGCCTTCGGTCGCGTCGTGTTCGAAGCGATGGCCTGCGGACTGCCCGTGGTTTGCGGGCGGCGGGGCGGATACGCCGACTACATCTCCCACGGCGTTGACGGTTTCCTGTTCGATACAAACGAAGAAGCCATCGCGCTGATGCTGAAATTGCGCGCGGATCCTGCGCTGCGCGATCGCATCGGCCGCGCGGCGCGACGCTCGGTCGAGGATCTCTACACCGGCCGCGCGTGGCAGAACAAGCTCGCATTCTTCCTGCCGTCCGGGCGCGAACCGCGCGCGTCGCGCTTGGCTTCCTTGAGCGACGCCTTCAACCCGACGCCTTCCCGGCTGCCCTGATCGGGCAGCCCGTGTGCGTTCGCTTTCCCAGCCGTTTGCCAGGCTGTCATCGGCGTGCACAGCGTGCGCGTTAATGGACCCTAGGCACGCGTGACTTCGCAGACGTCGACACGAGGTAGGAATCCGGCCGACGAAGCGCCGGCATGCCAGAGCCGGCACGCTTCATGCTGATTTTCCAATGCCGCTAACCGGCGCATCTTCCCCGGGCGTAACGAGGCAAAACGATTCGTGAATCGGTAATGCTTGCGCGCGACGGAAATAGATACAACTTGCAATACTTATTAAACAAATCCGCGAGGACTGATCATGAGCAAGACCCCAATGGCAACGCGAAGCTGGGCCACAGTCTTGTGCGCCGCAGCGACGCTGTTTTTATGCGGCAGCGCGCTGGCCGATCCACCGGCTCGAGTCGCCCGCCTGAGTCAAATCGGCGGAACGGCGGCGCGTCTCGGCGCCAATACGAGCGTCACGATTCTGAATCTCGACGACAACATCGCGCAGTTCCAGCTCGCGCAAGGGACCTTGAACGTGCGCGTACGCCAGATCTATGGCGATCAATTCTACGAGATCGATACGCCGAACCTCGCGTTTTCGATCCGCCGCGCCGGCGATTATCGGATCGACGTCGACCCCAACGGCAATGCGACCATCATCGCTGTTCGCGCCGGCCAGGGCGAAGCGTGGGGTGAGGGCGCCGCCTACGTCATCACCGAGGGCCAGCAGTACACCTTCGTCGGCGAGGGATTGCGCGACTATCAGTTCGCCGCCTTGCCGCAACCGGACGAGTTCGATCGCTGGTCCTTCGATCGCAACCGACGTCAGGACTCTGTGGTCGCCGCGCGTTACGTTTCGCCGGAAGTGATCGGCTACGACGACCTCGACCAGTACGGCACCTGGCGCAACGTCGAAAGCTACGGCACCGTCTGGGTACCCACCGCCGTTGCAGCGGACTGGGCGCCATACCACGTCGGGCGCTGGGGCTGGGTCGAGCCGTGGGGCTGGACCTGGATCGACGACGCGCCGTGGGGATTTGCGCCGTTTCACTACGGGCGCTGGGCGTATTTGTCGAGCCGCTGGTGCTGGGTGCCGGGCCCGATTGCAGTGCGTCCGGTGTATGCGCCGGCGCTGGTTGCATTCGTCGGCGGAGGAGGCTTCAGCATCTCGGCCGGGGTCGCGGGCGTTGCGTGGTTTCCGCTCGGCCCGGGCGAAGTCTACCGGCCGTCGTACGCGGTCAGCCGTGGCTACTTCAACAACATCAACGTCAGCAATACGGTGGTGAATACGACGGTCATCAACAACGTCTACAACAACGTCAACGTCAACAACATCGTTTATCGCAATCGCGAAGCGCCGGGTGCGATCACGGCAGTACCGACGAACGCGTTTGCCGGCGGTGAGCCGGTCGCGAGTCACGCCGTCCAAGTGTCGAGGGACGTCGTCGCGCGCGAGCAGGTGACGCACGTTGCCGCCGTGACCCCATCGCACGCGGCGCTGATTGCCGCAGGCGCCGCGGTCGCGGGCGGAGCGGCGGTCATGGCCGCGCACAAGCCACCGGCGGCGGCGCTGAGCCGTCAGGTCGTGGCCAAGACCGCACCACCCTCACCCACGCCGTCGTTCGCGTCCCGCGCCTCGGCGCTCGCGTCGCAGCCCGGCCGGCCGCTGGAGGCTGAGAAGGTCAAGGGGATGCGCAACGAACGTGCGGCTGAAGCTCCCAAGCTCAAGATGGTCGCACCGAACGTCACGCCGCAACCTATCGCAAAGGGCGCAGGTCCGCAGGGCGGCCCGGGGCCACA
>VBCL01000147.1:0-8900 GCA_005888865.1 Betaproteobacteria bacterium
TGTAATCCTGCTGCGCCAGCGCCAGCAGCGTCGCACCTCGCACCTGAGGATAGCGGCGCCCGGGCTCCGCGACCGTGGTGCGAGGTCCGCGCTCGAACGCGTAATAGTACCGCTCCGCGGGATCGACCGGTCGTCCGGTGTCGGCGTCGTGCGTCAGCGGCAACGCGTAACCCAGCTCGGCCAGAAGCTTCAGCTCGAACTGGCGCAGCACCGGCGCCTGATCCGCGCCGGTCGCGAGCTGTGAGAGGGCGGACTCGTAGGCGTCGAACAGACGCGGGTGCGGGTCTTCGCGCGGCAGCAGCTTCAGCAGCAGCTCGTTCAGATAGAAGCCGCACAACAACGCTGACCCCTTCACCAGCGGCAACCCGCCGCGCCACTCGGCCTTGATGAGCGTCTTGAGTTCGCCCGCGCCCGCCCAGGAGAGCGTCAGCGGCTGGAACGCCTGCAATATCCCGCGCAGCTCCGAGCGCGCGCGCCGTGCTCCGCGCGCGACCATCGCGACGCGACCATACGCGATCGAGAGGGCCTCGACGATCGCGCTCGTCTCCTTGTAAGGATAGGTGTGCAGGACGAACGCCGGCTGATCATCGCGCCGCTCGCGGGGTTGTCTCATCGATGCGAGTGTCTCAAGATCAAGCTTTCTTCAATAGCCGAGTTGCGTCAGCATGCGCTCATCGTTCGCCCACCCCGGCTTCACTTTCACCCAGACCTCGAGAAACACCTTGCCGCCGAACAAGCGTTCCATGTCGCCGCGCGCCGCCGACGCGATCGCTTTCATCCGGCTGCCGCCTTCGCCGAGCAGGATCGCCCGCTGGTTCGCCTTGTCGACGTACACCGTCGCATGAATCCGGCGCAGCTCGCCGTCGTGAGTGAACGTATCGATCGCAACCGCCGCCGCGTAGGGCAGCTCATCGCCGAGCTGGCGGAAGATCTTTTCGCGCAGGAATTCCGCGGCCAGGAAACGCTCGTCGCGGTCGGTCAGCTCGTCGGTCGGAAAAAGCGGCGGCCCAGGCGGTAGGTGCTTGACGATCTCCGCGGTCAATTGATCGAGCTGGAACGATTTCTCGGCGCTGATCGGCACGATCGCCGCGAACTCGCGCGCCGCGGCGATCTCGGCGAGCTTGGGCAGCAGGCGCGCCTTGTCGGCGATACGGTCGATCTTGTTGACGGTAGCGATGACCGCAACGTCGTCCGGCAAGAGCGCAAGCAAGTGCCGGTCCGCGTCGGTGAGCCCAGCGGCTTCGAACACCACGACGATAGCGTCGACCCCGCCGAGACTCTCGCGCACCGCGCGATTCATCCTTTCGTTCAGGAGCGAGCGGTGCCGGGTCTGGAACCCGGGCGTGTCGACGAAGATGAACTGCGCTGCAGGTGTCGTGAGGATGCCGCGGACGCCACGGCGCGTGGTCTGCGGCCGTCTCGACGTGATCGCGATCCTGGCACCGACCAGCGCGTTCACCAGCGTCGATTTGCCGACGCTCGGTCGTCCCACGATCGCGACCTGACCGCAGCGGAACGCGCCGGCCGCCGGTCGCTCAAGGCTGGGGCGCTTGGGTCGCCTGGTCATATGCCCGCGCCGACGCGGCCTGCTCGGCGGCCCGGCGGCTCGCCCCCGCTCCTTTGGCCCTCACACCGAGCGCCGGAATACTGCAGACGACTTCGAAGGTCTGGGCGTGCGCCTCGCCTTGGACCTGCACAATTGCGTACTCTGGCACGGGAAGGTGCCGCGCCTGCAGCCATTCCTGCAACAGCGTCTTGGGGTCCTTGGCGATCGCGTCGGTATCCGCTCCCGATATATCGGCGGCATAGACGCGCTCGATCGCCGCGTACGCATCGCCGAATCCACCGTCGAGAAGGATCGCCCCAAAGACCGCTTCGAGCGCGTCGGCAAGAATCGACGGGCGCGTCGCTCCACCGCTTTTCAGCTCGCCCTCGCCCAGCCGGATCGACGCTCCGAGGTCGAGCGCCGCAGCGTGCCGATACAAGGTGTCGCGGTTGACGAGGCTCGAGCGCATCCGCGACAGGTCGCCCTCCGGCATCTGCGGGAAACGCTCGTAGAGCATCAGCGCGATCGCGCAATTGAGCACGCCATCGCCGATGAATTCGAGACGCTCGTTGTGGTCGGCGGCGAAGCTGCGGTGCGTAAGCGCCTGACGCAGGAGCTCCGGACGACGGAAGACGTGACCGAGCGCTGCGGCAGGGACGTCTGCAGGCATTCCCTACTTGCGCGCCGACGCCTCGAACTCGAGCAGGATGCTGACGTTGCCAACCAGGTGGAGCGTGCTGGTCCAGGACGCCGTGAGGACCAGCTCGTTGCCTTCCCTGGTGAGCTCGAGGTCGCGGCCGCGCACCGAATCGATGTAGTCTGCGCTGGCCTTGAGGTCGAAATCCTTGCGCAATTGGTCGAGGGTCGGGTTGTCGCGGGCGTTCGTCAGCGTCTGCCTGAGCGTCTTCTCGACCGAGAAATATTCGATGTACGACGGCAGCACGCGGAAGCCGATCATCGCGATCGACAGCACCACCGCGGCGACGAAGACGAAGCCGACGATGGTGAGGCCGGACTGCCTGTGTCGACTGCGCATGCTCGCCCCTGTCAATGGATACTGGTGCCGATCCGCTTGAATGCAAAACTGCTGATGTCGTCCCAATTGAACCAGATGAACACAGCCTTGCCGCGAATGTGGTCATCGGGCACGAAGCCCCAGTAGCGGCTGTCGTCGCTGTTGTCGCGGTTGTCGCCCATCATCAGATAGCTTCCGGCGGGCACCTTGCAGCTGAAACCGCGATCATTGTAAACGCAGTTCTCCTTGCCGGGGAAAGACCGTACGTTGAGCGGATACACCGGCTGCGCGGCCGGGTTCTCGGCGATCGTGTACGCCTTGCCATCCCAGCGCTCGGTGAGCCGCTCGGTGGTCACGTAGGAAAGGCCCTCGAGGTAGCCGTAACTGCCATCGGGGACCTGCGGCAGCGGCGCCCCGTTGACCGTGAGCCTTTTGTCCTGATACACGACCTGATCGCCGGGCAATCCGATGACGCGCTTGATGAAGTCCTGCGAAGGATTGATCGGATAGCGAAACACGATCACGTCCCCACGTTGCGGCTCGCTGGTCGCGATGATCTTCTTCTCGATGATCGGCAGGCGGATCCCGTAGGCAAACTTGTTGACCAGAATGAAATCGCCGACTTCGAGCGTGGGGCGCATCGACGAGCTTGGTATCTTGAACGGCTCGGCGAGAAACGAGCGCAGCAGGAAGACGATGAGCAGAACCGGGAAGAAGCTCTTCGGGTATTCGACCCACCACGGCTCGGGCGCGTCTGCGGGCCGCCCCCGCGCGAAGAGCAGCCGATCCGCGAGCGCGATCGCGCCGGTGGCGACCGTGAGCAGGAACAGGATCAGCGCAAAGTTCATTTTTCACCCACCTGCAGAATGGCGAGGAAAGCTTCCTGCGGGATCTCGACGCTGCCAACGGCTTTCATGCGCTTCTTTCCGGCCTTCTGCTTCTCGAGGAGCTTGCGCTTGCGCGTGACGTCGCCGCCATAGCACTTCGCCAGCACGTTCTTTCGCAGCGCCTTGACCGTTTCGCGGGAGATGATCTGGGCGCCGATCGCCGCCTGGATCGCCACGTCGAACATCTGCCGCGGGATGAGCTTGCGCATCTTGGCGACGACTTCGCGTCCGCGGAACTGCGCGTGCGCCCGATGCACCATGACCGACAACGCGTCGACACGGTCGCCGTTGATCAGGATGTCGAGCTTGACGACGTCGGCGGCGCGGAACTCCCGGAACTCGTAGTCGAGCGACGCATAGCCGCGCGACACCGATTTCAGGCGGTCGAAGAAATCCATCACGACCTCCGCCAGCGGTAGCTCGTATTTCAGCATGACCTGGCGGCCGACGTACTGCATGTTCTTCTGCACGCCGCGCTTTTCGGTGCACAACGTGAGCACGGGACCGACGTAATCCTGCGGAACGAGGATGGTCGTCGTGATGATCGGCTCGCGGATCTCCTCCACCCGCGACAGGTCGGGCAGCTTGGCCGGGTTCTCGATGTCGACGATCGTGCCGTCGCGCAGCAACAGCCGGTAGATCACTGTCGGCGCGGTCGTCACCAGCTCCATGTTGTATTCGCGCTCGAGGCGTTCCTGCACGATGTCCATGTGCAGCAAGCCCAGGAAGCCGCAACGGAAGCCGAAGCCCAGTGCCTGGGACACCTCCGGCTCGTAGTGCAGAGACGCGTCGTTGAGCTGCAGCTTCTGCAGCGCGTCGCGCAACGCTTCGTACTGGTTGGCCTCGACCGGGTACAGGCCGGCGAACACCTGCGGCTTGACCTCCTTGAACCCGGGCAGCGCCGCTGCCGCCTGGCGCGCGACGTGGGTCACCGTGTCGCCCACCCGCGCTGCCTTGAGCTCCTTGATTCCGGCGACGACGAAGCCGACGTCGCCCGCGGCCAACTCCACGCGCGCAACCGACTTCGGCGTGAATACGCCAACCTGCTCGCAGTTGTACACTGCGGCGCTCGCCATGAGCAGGATCCGGTCCCGGGGCTTGAGCGTGCCCTGCATCACACGCACCAGCATCACAACGCCAACGTAGTTGTCGAACCAGGAGTCGATGACCAGCGCCTGCAGCGGCGCGCCGGGGTCGCCCTGCGGCGGGGGGATGCGGGCAATCACGGCTTCGAGCACGTCATCCACGCCCTCGCCGGTCTTGGCGCTCACGCGGATCGCGTTGCTCGCGTCGAGGCCGATGATGTCCTCGATCTCCGCCATGACGCGTTCGGGCTCCGCCACGGGCAGATCGATCTTGTTGAGCACCGGCACGACCTCGACCCCCTGCTCGAGGGCCGCGTAGCAATTCGCCACCGTCTGCGCCTCGACGCCCTGCGATGCGTCGACGACCAGCAGTGCGCCTTCGCAGGCAGCGAGCGAGCGAGATACTTCGTAGGCGAAATCGACGTGGCCCGGGGTGTCGATCAGATGCAGGCTGTAGATCTGACCGTCTCGGGCTTCGTACGAAAGCGCCGCCGTCTGTGCCTTGATGGTGATGCCGCGCTCACGCTCCAGATCCATCGAGTCGAGCACCTGCTCGCCCATCTCGCGCTCCGACAAGCCGCCGCAGCGCTGTATGAAGCGGTCGGCCAGCGTGGATTTCCCGTGGTCGATATGGGCAATGATCGAGAAGTTGCGTACGTTCTGCATGAAAACGCGAAGGGCACCCACCGGTGCCCTCGGATGCTCTTGGCTGCCTTAAGGTTATGCCGCGGCCCGGCGGCGGCGGCCCGCCGCGATCGAGCGTGGAATAGCTTGAATCGATGCGGATTTTAGCCGAAATCCGGGCGCGGCGCGAACACTGATTGGCCTTGTGTCCGAGTAGGCGCAAAATGCGCCTGCCTCCCACGGATCATCGCCCGCGGTGGCATCGTACTCGCGAGCGGTACCGCAACCGATAAAGTCGGGAGGCCCGGCCACAAGCCGGATTCAAAAGAGTCTCGAGGAGGAGCCAAACATGTCGCTGAAACGGATCGCCGTGATCTTCGGTATCGTGTTTGTCATCGTCGGCGTGCTCGGATGGGTTCCCGCGGTCAACCCCGGCGGGAAGCTGCTGGGCATCTTCGACGTCAATGCTGCNNNGCCACTGGCGTCCTCGCCATCATCGTCGGCGCCATGGGCGAAAAAGCCTCGCGTGTCTTCTTCCAGGCGTTTGGCGTGATCTATGGCCTGGTCGCCGTGCTGGGATTCTTCTATGGCGACGCGCCGCTACTGGGCATCGTAGCGAATAATGCTGCGGACTCCGTGCTTCACGTGGTTATTGCAGTGGTCGCGCTCTACCTGGGTTTCGGGATGAAGTCCGAGGTTCCTGCCGCGACCTAAGGACTACAGGCTTCCAAGCCAGGCGGAGAGCGCGGCGCGATCCACGCGGTAGTGGCAAAGCTCGCGCGCTCCGCCGAGTAATACCGGCACACGCTCGCCCCAGCGCGCCTCCAGCGCCGGATCGGTGTCGACGTCGATCTCGTGAACCGGGCAACCGGCGGCCTCAGCCAACGGCAGGACTGCCGCGCGCATCTCGTCGCAGAGATGGCAATAGGCGCGGACGATAAGCGTGAGCTCGCGCCGGCGGCCTCCTTGGTCTGTCGGCGCCATACGGTCCATGGTGTGTCGGCCCGCTACGCCGACTCGCTTCGGGCGACCCCCACGCGCTTCGCAAGCGGGGCGACCGGCGAGGCGGAGCGAGGCTCCGCGAGCGTTAGCGAGTGGAGGCGACCCGAGCCGGGCGCGAGGGACGACGACTCAACATGACAAATCTGCGCGAAGCGTTCAGGAGTTCCCCTCTCGCTGCTCGCACCGCTTATTCCGGGCCGTTGCTTGCGACCTTCACGCTCGAGTAGAACTGCGCGTCGCCGCGGCGAAGCAGGAACGTCACCGCAGCGCCTTTATCGAGCTTGGCGACCAGCGAGTTGACCTGTTCGGCGCTCCGGGCATCGATGCTCGCGCCCTTGGCGATCACCGCCAGGATCACGTCGCCGGGCTGAATGTTGCCACGCGCGTTGCTGCCGATGTCCTCGATGAGCACGCCGTTCTTGACTTCGAGCTCCTTCTTCTGGTCGTCGTTGAGATCGGAGAGCACGAGTCCCATGCGATTGGGCTTGCCCTTCTCCTTGGCGAGCGGCGCGCCCTTCTTCGCGGCGCGCGGCGCCTCATCCTCCTTCAGCTCGGCGATGGTGACCGTCAGGTCCTTGGTGGCGCCTTTGCGCCAGACCTGCAGCGTGATCTTCGTCCCCGGCTTCACCTGCGTGATGATGCGCGGCAACTCGAAGGACGAATTGACGTTCCGCCCGTCGACCTTGAGGATGATGTCGCCCGATTCGACGCCGCCCTTCTCCGCCGGGCCGCCCTTCTCGACCGACTGCACCAGCGCTCCGGCAACCTTGGGTAGCCCGAATGCGTCAGCGGTATCCTTGTTGACTTCCTGGATCTGCACCCCGATGCGTCCGCGGGTGACACGGCCCTTCTCCTGGATCTGCTTGGCCGCACCCATGGCGACGTCGATCGGAATCGCAAAGGCCAACCCCATGTAGCCGCCGGTACGGCTGTAGATGAGCGAGTTGATGCCTTCGCCTTTCATGTTGAATAGCGGCCCGCCCGAGTTGCCGGGGTTGATCGGTACGTCGGTCTGGATGTACGGCACGAGGTTCTCACTGGGAAGCTCGCGACCCTTGGCGCTGACGATCCCGGCGGTGATGGTGTTCTCCAGCCCGAATGGCTTGCCGATCGCCGCGACCCATTCGCCCACCTTGAGCTTCTCGGGATCGCCAATGGTGACCTTGGGAAGCCCGGTCGCCTCGATCTTCAGCACCGCAACGTCGGTACGCTTGTCAATGCCGACGACCTTGGCCTTGAAGTCGCGCTTGTCGGCGAGCTTGACCAGGACTTCGTTCGCGTCGTCGACCAGATGGGCGTTGGTCAGGATGTAGCCGTCCGCGGAAAGAATGAATCCCGATCCGACGGACTGCTGCTCGAGATCGCGCTGTCGCTCGCGGCCTCGGGGATTCTGGCCGAAGCGCTTGAAGAATTCGTAGAACGGGTCGTCTTCGGACAGATCCGGAAACTGCGAGCGCTTGACCGTCTGAGTCACGTCGATGCTGACGACCGCAGGACCTTGCTGCTCGTAGAGCTCGGTGAAGTCCGGCAGACCGCGGCTCGATTGGGCCGACGTTGCCGGCGCGAACAATGTCGCGCCGAGCAATGCGCCGACCACCGTCCAGATGCGAAGGTTCATGCTGCTTCCCCTGTGGTGTTCGTAGTCGCGCTAGCGGTGCGCGACGGAGTATGCGATCTGGCGGACCGTGCTGCCTGGCGTCTCGCCCAGCACGGTCACCAGATGATCGTCGAGCTGGCGGCTGTAGACGTTGATGCCGCCCTGCGTCGACAGGCCGATCGGCTGCGGGACCTGGGGCATCGGCTCGACGAACACCGAGACCGCAACCAGACCGTCGGAGTAGACGAGATGCGCCACCGGCCCGACCTTGCCACGCAGCGTGCGATAACCCTCGACGACCTTGGAGAAGCCGGGCGGCAGCTCCTTGACCGTCCACCCCGTGTCCTGCTGCACGACATCGCCCGGAAGCGACTCGCGCATCTGCCAGTCGGCGGGCGGCGGCGTGAACGTCGGCCGGACGGTGTCGCGGTCGATCTTTACGCCGATCTGGATATCGGTGAACGCGAACTGCTCGATCGGAAGGTTGCGCTCGTTCAAGAGCTGCGCCTTGAGCAGCAACCCCGAGTTCACGTCGGCCCACAGCTTGTGGCCGTAGCGCATTCCGTCCTTGGGCTCGAAAAGCACCGCCTGCGTTTCGACGCCCGCGATCCGCGCCACTTCGCCCTTGCGGAAGAAGTAGTACACGGCGAGTGTATCGACCTGCTGCGGCAACAGCGACGGAAAGGCGTTGCGATAGGTGCGCGGCTCGACCCGGATGATCTTGGCGTCGGGGTAGTAGCAGCGGACCTGCTCGTTGTTGCGGATGACTTCGCGGGCCGGACCGTCGAGGTTGATGAGCTTCTCGTGCTCGCCCTTCTCGTCGACCATGTGCATGAGGCGCGAGGTTTCGGCCCGTGCCCCGTGCTGGTAGAGCAGCGTTCCGGCATAGGTCTGCTGCCGCGCGGCGCTTGCCGCGCGCTGCAGCCAATCGGCGGCTTCCTCCGACGCCGCGGCGCGCGAGAGCAGGATCGCGACGAGCGCAAGACCTGCGCGACGGCGCAGGAAGGCCCTACCGCGGCGCATCCTGATCGTCGGCGGTAACAGCGCGCAGGTAGGGGCGCACGCCCTGGATCGCCGTCGTCGGCGAGTATTCCTGGTGCGCCAGCAGATATTCGTTGACAACGGGGCGGCGCGCGTCGGCCGG
>VBCL01000147.1:8972-19972 GCA_005888865.1 Betaproteobacteria bacterium
CCGACGGCGGCCACCGACGCCGCGATCGCCAAGGCGACCGCCGCAGGTGCCGGCCGAGGTCGGGGCGGCGCCAGCACTGTCGGCTCGGCCGCAAGCTGCGCCGAGAACCGCGCCGCGAAGCCCGGTCTCAGAGCGCACTGACCGCGCAGCGCGTCGCCGATCACGTGGTAGCACACCCACGTTTCCACCGCAGGAAGCTCGCGCAACCCGTGGCAGACGCGGTCGACGCGGTCCGCGTCGAGCTCGCCATCCACCAGGAGCGAGACTTCCTCCGCCGTGACCTCAGTCACCTGAGCCGTCGGCCGAGCGGAGAGGTCTCCGTCCGGCAGAGCTTGGAAATTACCCATTACCATCTCCGGTCCTTGTCAGTCCCCAGCAGCGGCCGCAGCTCGGCTGCGATCGCTTCGCGCGCCCGAAAAATCCGGGAACGCACCGTGCCAATCGGACAATTCATCACGTTGGCAATCTCTTCATAGCTCAAGCCCTCGATCTCGCGCAGCGTTATCGCGGTGCGCAGATCGTCCGGCAACGCGTCCATGGCCTTGTTGACCGTGGTCGCGATTTCTCTGCCCAGCAGCTCGTTCTCCGGTGTGCTCGAGTCACGCAGCTGCTCGGCATCCTCAAAATTCTCGGCCTCCTCGTGGTCGAAACCCGTCGAAGTCGGCGCCCGTCTTCCGATCGCGACCAGGTAATTCTTGGCGGTGTTGATCGCGATTCGGTAAAGCCACGTATAAAACGCACTATCTCCGCGAAAGCTCGGCAGCGCACGGTAGGCCTTGATGAACGCCTCCTGCGTCACATCCTCGACCTCGCCCGCGTCGCGCACCAGTCGCGACAACAACCTCGCCAGCTTGCGCTGGTACTTCAGAACCAGCAGCTCGAAGGCTCGCTTGTCGCCCCGTTGCGCCCGCTCGACGAGCTGCTGATCTACTTCGCGGTCACCCATCCGCGGGCCGCCCCTGAGTCATCTGTTGTTGTAGCCACACCCGGTCGGGTGGGCTCTCGGCACCCGGCGGCAGTATAGCTGAGCCGTATCGGGGCGCTCGCGGCGGCCCTGCCGCACAATGCCTGTGCTCTGGACCTCCCGCTGACGGAGAAGTTCACTCCTGGACAGGGTTTTACGCCGGGTCAGGTCCGACGCTCCAGCTCGACGGTCGAAACCACACGCCCGGTGGTCAGTCCGCGGTAATTGCGGATCGCCGGCTCCCGCCACGGCGCCAGTGCCGCCCGCCGGGCTTCGTCGAGCAAACCGAGCTGATCGAGGACCGCCACGGTCGCCGGATGCAGGCCGCGCGCGTTGCCGTCGACCACCTTGAGAGCGATCCCCCAGCCACGGCTTCGGACACCGATGGCCTGGACGCCTTCGGCGCCGACCTTGGTCACCCAGTCGCCTCCGCCGGCGCGCATCAGGCCGAGGTCGTTGCGCCGCTCCCCGGAGACCATTTCCGGATGTGCGGTCATCGCCGCGGCGAGCCTCGCCGGCGCCGTTCCATACCGATCATCCTCGGCGGCGCTCGCCAGCCGTGCAAACGCATACGCGAGCCGATCGAGCGGCACGGCGTAATTGGGCGCGGAGCAGCCGTCGATGCCGGCGACGAGCGCTTCCTCCGGCACGCCGGTCAGGTGCGCCACCGCCGCACGGATCGCCTGCTGCAGCGGATGATCGAAATCGAGGTACGAATCGGTTGGCAGCCCGCACAGTCGGCAATAGGCCAGCATGCCGCTGTGCTTGCCCGAGCAGTTGTGATGCAGCGACGTGAACCGTACGCCTGCCGGCGGCGGCTCTTCACGCGCGGTGTAGTAGAGCGGTGGGTGGATGCCGCATTGCAGATCCGCCGGGGTGCAACCCGCGCGCTCGAGCATATCGGCCACCGCCTCGACGTGCCGCGGCTCGCCGGAGTGGCTCGCGCACAGGAGCGCGACCTGCGCCGCGCTGTATCCGAAGCGCTCGACGCCGCCGCGCGCAACGAAGGGCACTGCCTGCAAAGGCTTCAGCGCACTGCGTGTGGTCGTGAGGTAGTGTGGATCGCCAGCCGCAAAAAGCAATTTCCCGTTACGATCGACCACCGCGACCGATCCGTAGTGGACGCTGTCGGTGGCTGCGCCCCGGGTCACGCGGGCGAGGGGAACGTGCGGAGGAGCCGCGGAAGCGACGGTGGTCGGCAAAGACGGGGGGCGAGCGCAGGAAACGCATATTTTAGCGCGAATCGCGCCAACCAAGGCCTGCCTACTTTCCCGCCAAGGCCTGCCGGATCTGCTCGAGCGCGCTTGGGTCCTCGATCGTGGTGAGATCGCCGGGATCGCGGCCCTCGGCGAGCGCCTGGATCGAGCGGCGCAGCAGCTTTCCGGAGCGCGTCTTCGGCAACAGGCTCACGAAATGCACCGCGCCGGGACGACCGATCGCGCCGAGCTCGCGGTCGACGGTATCCATCACTTCGCGCCGCATCTTGGCGGCGCCTTCGGCCGACGCGACGCGGGCCGGGTCCTTGACGACAGCGAAGGCGACGGGAATCTGGCCCTTGAGCGGATCGGCGACACCGACCACCGCAACCTCGGCGATTCCCGCGTGCGCCTGCACCGCCTCCTCGATCTCGCGCGTTCCCAGACGATGTCCGGCGACGTTGATGACGTCGTCGGTGCGGCCCAGGACAAAGTAATAACCGTCGGCATCGCGGGTGGCCCAGTCGAACGTGGAATACACCTGCCGGCCCGGAATCGTGGAGAAATAGGTCTTTACGAAGCGCTCGTCGTCGCCCCACACCGTTGTCATGCACCCAGGCGGCAGCGGCGGCACGATCGCCAGCACGCCTTTTTCGCCGGTTCCGACCTCTTCCCCGGTCATCTCGTGCAGCAGCCTCACGTCGTAGCCGACGACGGGAAACGACGGACTGCCGAACTTGCGCGGCGTGTCCTCGATGCCGGGTTGCGCGGAAAGGATCGGCCAGCCGCTCTCCGTCTGCCAGTAATGATCCACGATCGGCACGCCGAGCGAGTCGGAGGCCCAGCGCGCGGTCGGCTCGTCGAGCGGCTCGCCGGCGAGAAACAGATAACGCAGGCTCGCCAGGTCGAATTTCTTCATGTACGCGGGATCCTGCTTCTTGAGCACGCGAATCGCGGTCGGCGAGCTGAACATCGTGCGCACCTTGTGCTCAGCGACGATCTGCCACCAGATGCCAGGGTCGGGTCGGATCGGCAGTCCCTCGTACAGGATCGTCGTCGAACCGTTGATGAGCGGCGCGTAGACGATGTACGAGTGACCCACGACCCAGCCGATGTCGCTGGTCGTGAACATCGTCTCGCCGGGAGCCACGCAAAAGATATCGCGCATCGATGCGGCGAGGGCCACCGCGTAGCCGCCGGTGTCGCGCTGCACGCCCTTGGGATTGCCCGTGGTGCCCGACGTGTACAGGATGTACGAGGGCTCCGAAGCCTCGAGCCACACGCAGGGCACCTTCGCGCCCTCGTGCTCAGCGGCGAGCCTCGCATAGTCCAGATCGCGACCGGCCACTCGCGTCATCGCCGGGTCGAGCTTGCGGTCGACGATGATCACCTTGCCGGGCGGATGCCTCGCCAGCCTGAGCGCTTCGTCGACGAGGTGCTTGTACGGGACGGTCTTGCCGCCACGCATGCCGGCATCGGCGGTGATCATGACCTTCGGCCGCGCGTCGTCGATGCGCGTGGCAAGGCTCGCCGCGGCGAAGCCGCCGAACACGACCGAATGGATCGCACCGATCCGGACCGTGGCGAGCATCGCGAATACGGCCTCGGAGATCATGGGCATGTAGATCAGCACACGATCGCCGCGACCCACACCCTGCGCCTTCAGAATGGCCGCGAAGCGATTGACCTCGTCGGCGAGCTCGCGATAGCTGTACGTCTGATGCGCGCCGGTCTCGGTCGAGATGAAGATCAGCGCGGCCTGGTCGCCCCGTGCGGCGAGGTGCCGGTCGACAGCGTTGTGGCAGAGGTTGGTGCGACCGCCCACGAACCAGCGGGCGAACGGCGGCCGATCGTAGTCGAGGACGCTTTCGAACGGTGTGTTCCAGTCGATCAGCGCGGCCTTCTCTGTCCAGAAAGCCTCGCGCTCGTGCAGCGATCGGCGGTGGGCCTCGGCGTATGTCGGCAAGCGGTTCTCCTCACCCGGTCGGTGACGCCACCCTAACTTGGAACCGCGCGATCCGACTTGCTCAGGATCAAGGGTTCTGCCGGGAACGCCCTCGCGAGGCTACGGATGCGTGTCCGGGCCGATGCGCACGACCGTCCGGCCGCGCACCAGGCCCTTCAGGTACGCGTCGAAATGCATCGGCAGATCGTCGAAGTCGATCGTATGCACCTGATCGTGGACACGGTCGGGCCGCCACTCGACCGCGAGCTTGTCCCATATCTTCTGGCGCAGCTCCATCGGACAGTTCGCGCTGTCCACGCCCAGAAGCGCAACGCCACGCAGGATGAATGGCATGACGGTGGTATTGAGCTTCGAGTCCGCCGCGAGGCCGACCGACGCGACACTACCGCCGATTTTCATGGTCGACAGCAGCCACGCGAGCAGGTCGCCGCCGAGACTGTCGATCGCGCCCGCAAAGATCGCCTTGTCGAGCGGACGGATCTTGGCGAGGTCGATCGATTGCCGCAGGCGAATCTCCTTCGCGCCCAGGCCGCGCAGATACGCGCTTGCATCTTCCTTGCCGGTGATCGCGACGACGTGATAGCCCCGCTTGGTGAGGATCTCGATGGCCACGCTGCCGACGCCGCCGGTCGCTCCGGTCACGGCCACCGGTCCCTGGTCGGGCTTGAGCCCGGTGTGCTCCATGAGCATGATCGCCTGCGCCGCGGTGAACCCGGCCGTGCCCAGCGTCATGGCGTCGAACGCGGTCATGGCCTTGGGGCGGCGCACCACCCAGTCGGCCGGAACGCGGGTGTATTCGGCGTAGCCGCCATCGTGCGCAACGCCGAAGTCATAGGCATGGACGATCACCTTGTCGCCGCGTCTGAACCGCGGATCGCCGGAGCCCTCCACGGTCCCGGCCATGTCGATGCCGCCCACGGTCGGAAACTTGCGCATGATCCGGCCCGTGCCGTTATACGACAGGGCGTCCTTGTAATTGATCGTCGAGTACTTAGTCCGGACCAGGACGTCGCCCGGATCGAGCTCTTCATCGGTCATCTCGACAAAGCGGCTCGAAACGCCCTTGTCGTCCTGGAACGTGCGATAGGCCTTGAAACGGTGCATCGGTAGGGTCCTCCTCAGGACGGCGTCGCCGTGGGTCCCTCGCCCGCGTGGTGCGGTGACGCCATGTATTCTCGGGTGCGCATCTCGATCAAGCGACTCGCGGTGCGCGGAAATTCCTGGCTGTTCGGTCCCTCCCGGTACAGCTCCTCGGCCGGGACCGCCGCCGACAGGAGCAACTTTACCCGATGATCGTAGAGCACGTCGACGAGCCACGTAAAGCGGCGCGCGGCGTTGCCCATGTCCGGTGTCAGGCGGGGCACACCTGAGACGATGACGACGGCGAACCGCCGGGCGAGCTCGAGGTAGTCGAGCTGCGAGCGCGGGCCCTCGCACAGGGTCGTGAAATCGAACCAGACGAGGCTCCCGGCGCGCGCACGCGCCTTGAGCGTGCGCGATTCGATCGACAGCCACAGATCCTCGTCCGGCCCGGGCCGCATCCGCTCGAAGCGTGCGGCCAGCTCGGCGTCGACCGCGCCGGAAAGCGGGGTGTAGTAGACATCCGCGTGCTCGAGCTCGCGCAGACGATAGTCAATGCCGCCGTTGACCTCGATCACGTCGAGCCACTGTTCGAGCAACGCGATCGTCGGCAACAGATTCTGGCGCTGCAACCCGTTGGGATAAAGCGTGTTCGGCCGGTAGTTCGAGGTCATCACGAACACCACCCCGTTGCCGAAGAGCCCGCTCAGGAGCCGGCCGAGGATCATGGCGTCGGCGACATCCGAAACGTGGAACTCGTCGAAGCAGATGACGCGGTAGCGGCGGGCGATGCGGGCGGCAACGGTGGACAGCGGATCCTCTTCGCGCCGGAGCGTCTTCAGCTCCTCGTGCACCGAGCGCATGAAGGCGTGGAAATGAACCCGCGTCTTGCGCCGGTACGGCAAGGCGGCGTAGAAAGCGTCCATCAGGAAGCTCTTTCCCCGACCGACGCCGCCCCAGAAGTACACCCCGCGCGGCGGCGCGGGAGGATCGATCCAGCGCAGCAGCGATCGGCGCGCCTTCTTGAACGCGAGCAGCTCGTCGTGCAGGCGCTGCAGGCGTTCGAGCGCACGCTCCTGTGCGGGGTCCAGGACGATGCTGCGGCGCTCGAGCTCCGGCTCGAGATGCCCGAAAAGCGCGCCGCGAGTGACGGCGAGGTGCGGGTTGGCGTCGTTCATCGCGTCGCGCCGGATTCCCGCGCTCTTCTCCGAGCAGAAATGCACTGGGCCAAGTACCTTGAGCCTCAGAGGTTGAGGGTCCGCTTGTCCACGGCGAGCGCAGCCTCTTTCACGGCCTCGGACAGCGAAGGATGAGCGTGGCAGATCCGGGCGATGTCCTCGCTTGCCGCGCCGAATTCCATGGCCACCACGCCTTCGGAGACGAGCTCCGAAACCATGGGCCCGATGGCGTGCAGGCCGAGGATGCGATCGGTCTTCGCGTCGGCGACGAACTTCACGAAACCGCGCGTATCCCCCAACGCCCGGGCCCGGCCGTTGGCCATGAAGGGAAACGAGCCGGCGCGATAAGCGACGCCAGCGGCTTTGAGCTGCTGCTCGGTCTGGCCGACCCAGGCGATTTCAGGCGACGTGTAGATCACCCATGGCACGGTGTTGAAATCCACGTGTCCATGCTGGCCGGCGATGCGCTCGGCCACGGCAGCGCCCTCGTCCTCGGCCTTGTGCGCGAGCATCGGACCGCGCACGACGTCGCCGATCGCCCAGATCCCCTGGAGATTCGTCCTGCAGTCGGCGTCGACGGCGACGAACCCGCGTTCGTCGAGCTCGAGACCGACCGCCTCGGCGTTGAGTCCGGCGGTGTGTGGGATGCGTCCGATCGAGACGATCAGCTTGTCGAAGCGCTTGCTCTGCTGCTTGCCCTGGGCGTCGATATAGTCGACGGCAACGTCCTTCTTCGCAGTCACCTTCGTGATGTTTACGCCGAGCTCGATCGCGAGGCCCTGCTTCGTGAAAAGCTTCCACGCCTCCTTCGCGACCTGCTCGTCGGCGGAGCCTAAGAAAACGGGAAGCGCTTCGAGGATCGTCACCTCGGCACCCAACCGACGCCAGACGCTCCCCATCTCGAGGCCGATGACGCCGGCACCGACCACGCCCAGCTTCGTCGGCACCTCCGGGATCGCCAGCGCACCATCGTTGTCGAGGATCAGCCGGTTGTCGAACGCCACGCCTTCGCTGTTGGCAACTAAGGCCCGCGGCTTGGAACCGGTCGCAACGATCACGTTCTTCGCGGTGAGCGACGCGGCGCCAGAACCCTCCACTTTGATTTGCCACGCGCCCGACGTGCCGCCGGCGAAGCTGCCCACGCCGTGAAAGAACGCGATCTTGTTCTTCTTGAACAGGTAGGCGATCCCTTCGTTGTTTTGCCGGACAACTTTGTCCTTGCGGACGAGCATCCGCGGTACATCGACCGACAGGCCCTTGACGTCGATTCCGTGCTCCGCGAAACCGTGGCCGGCGTGCTCGAAATTCTCCGAGGACTGCAGCAGCGCCTTCGAGGGAATGCAACCGATGTTGGTGCAGGTTCCGCCCAGTGCCGGCTTGCCCTCTGCGGTCTTCCAGTCGTCGATGCACGCGGTCCTGAAGCCGAGCTGAGCCGCGCGAATCGCGGCGATGTAGCCGCCGGGACCGGCGCCGATGACGACGACGTCGAATTGTTCAGCCACTCGAGTTCCCGGAATCCGCGATCACAATTCCAGGAGCATGCGCGCCGGGTCTTCCAGCGCTTCCTTGATTGCAACCAGCGAAAGAACGGCTTCGCGGCCGTCGATAATGCGATGATCGTACGACTGCGCCAGATAGTTCATCGGGCGCACGACCACCTGCCCGTTTTCGACGACTGCGCGATCGCGCGTGGCGTGCACACCGAGGATCGCCGATTGCGGCGGATTGATGATCGGCGTGGAAAGCATCGATCCGAAAACACCGCCGTTGGAAATGGTGTAGGTACCTCCGGTCAATTCTTCGACCGTGAGCTTGCCCTCCTGTGCGCGCTTGCCGTAATCCGCGATCTGACTCTCGATGTCGGCGATGGAGAGCTGATCGGCATCACGCAGGATCGGCACGACCAGGCCGCGCGGGCTGCCCACGGCGATGCCGATGTCGAAGTAGCCGTGATAGACGATGTCGGTGCCGTCGATCGACGCGTTCACCATCGGGAATTTCTTCAGGGCGTGTAGGACCGCCTTGACGAAGAACCCCATGAAACCGAGCTTGACGCCGTGCTCCTTCTCGAAGCGCTCCTTGTAGCGGTTGCGCAGGTCGATCGCGGCCGCCATGTTGACCTCGTTGAACGTGGTCAGGATGGCCGCGGTGGATTGCGACTGCACCAGGCGCTCGGCGACCCGCTGCCGCAGCCGCGACATCGGCACCCGTTGCTCCGGACGCGCACCGAGATTCGACGGCAACTTGACCGCCGGTGGGGCGACGGGCGGCGAGACCGGCGCTCGCGCCTCACGGACGGGCTCGACCGCGGGCGTTCCACCTTCCCGCTTCGCCTCGACCGCGGCGAGAACGTCGCCCTTGGTGACGCGGCCACCGCGCCCGGTGCCGGCAATATCGCCAGGATGAATTCCCTCGTCGGCCATCAGCTTGCGCGCCGCGGGAAGCGCGCCCGCATCCGCTGTGGGCGGTGGCGGACTCGCAGGCGCAGGAGCAGCGGGCGCCGCGGCCCCCGGCGCTGGAGCCAACGCGGCTGCAGGTGTTGCCGCGGTCGCTACGCCCTTGCCGTCCGTATCGATGACCGCGATCACTTCCTGAGCGGTCACGGTCGACCCATCGGGCCTCTTGATTTCGGTTAACACTCCCGCGCTGGGCGCGGGCAGCTCGAGCACGACCTTGTCGGTCTCGATGTCGATGAGATTCTCGTCGCGGCTGACCGCGTCGCCCGCCTTCTTGTGCCAGTTCACCAGCGTCGCTTCCGTGATCGACTCCGGCAAGACAGGCACTTTCACTTCGATGAGCATCTCGGGTTTCCGTTGTTTGAGCGGTCGTCTGAAGGTCAGTGAACAAGTGAAAGAGTGAACGAGTGAAAGGCGTCACCAACCTTGGTTTTCTTGTTCACCCTTTCACCCTTCCACCCTTTCCCCGATTCACAGTTCACCTGTTCACTGGAGTTCAGTGCGCCGTGACCATTTCCCCCGAGTCCAGCTTCGCGGCGAACGCATCCGCGACCAGCTGTGCCTGCTGCGCGAGGTGCTTGGCGGCGTAGCCGACCGCGGGCGAGGCTGAGATCGGACGACCGGCGTAGGCCAGCACCTGCTTGTCCTCGATATCGGCGCGAAGATAGGCGCGCAAGCGGTACCAGGCGCCCTGGTTCTGCGGCTCCTCCTGGCACCAGACGACTTCCTCCAGCGACGGATACTTGGCGATCTGTGCCTTGAAGTCCGCGTGCGGGAACGGGTATTGCTGCTCGAGGCGGACCACCGCCATGTCACTGATCTTTTTCTCACGCCTGTAATCGGCGAGATCGAAGTACACCTTGCCGCTGCAGACGATGACCCGCCGCACGTCCTTGGCGACGAGCTTTTCGCTGTCGCCAATCACGGTCTGGAACTGCCCCTCGGCGAGATCTTCGAGACTCGACACCGCGCCCTTGTGCCGCAACAGGCTCTTCGGGCTCATGACGATGAGCGGCTTCCGGAACTGGCGCACCATCTGCCGTCGCAGCAGGTGAAAGATCTGCGCAGGAGTCGTCGGCACAGCGACCTGCATGTTGTGCTCGGCGCAAAGCTGCAGGTAGCGCTCGGGCCGCGCCGACGAATGCTCGGGTCCCTGCCCTTCGTAGCCGTGCGGCAGCAGCAGCGTCAGTCCGCAGATGCGGCCCCACTTCACTTCGCCCGCGGCAATGAACTGGTCGATGACGACCTGCGCGCCGTTGGCGAAATCGCCGAACTGCGCCTCCCACACGACCAGGCGGTTCGGCTCCGAAGTCGAATAGCCATACTCGAAGCCGAGCACCGCCTCTTCGGACAGCACCGAATCGATGATCTCGAAGTCGGGCTGGCCCTCCTTCACGTGCTGCAAGGGGATCCAGTTGCCCGCGTCCCATTTTTCGCGGTTCTGATCGTGGAGCACCGCGTGCCGGTGCGAGAAGGTCCCCCGCGCCGAATCCTGGCCCGACAGGCGAACGCCATAGCCCTGGTTGAGGAGCGCTGCATAGGCAAGCGTCTCACCCATGCCCCAGTCCAGCGGCAACTCGCCTTCGCCCATCGCCCGGCGGTCGGCAATGACCTTCTCGACCCGCGGGTGCAGCTTGAAATTCTCCGGCACATCGGTGAGCTTCCGGGCGAGCGCCTTGAGCGTCTTCATCGGCACCGCGGTGTCGGCGGTGTCGGTCCAGTGCTTGCCGAGGAAAGGCGTCCAGTCGACTGCGAAGGGCGGCTTGTAGTTCGACAGGATCGTCGTGTTGGTATGAAGCCCTTTGTCCATCGCCGTACGATAGGCGGCGATCATGGCTTCCGCATCCTCGGCCTTGACCACGCCGGCGGCGGCCAGTCGCTGCGCGTAGAGCGCGCGCGTGCCCGGATGGGCGCGAATCGACTTGTACATCAGCGGCTGGGTGATCATCGGCTCGTCCGCCTCGTTGTGTCCCTGGCGGCGAAAACACACCAGGTCGATGAACACGTCCTTGTCGAACTTCTGTCTGAACGCAATCGCAATTTCGATGGCCAGGAGGCATGCCTCGGGGTCGTCGCCGTTGACGTGGAAAATGGGCGCCTCGACCATCTTGGCGACGTCGGTGCAATAGAGCGTTCCGCGCGTGTCGCGCGGGTCCGAAG
>VBCL01000148.1:0-275 GCA_005888865.1 Betaproteobacteria bacterium
GACGATGATCGCGGCAAAGCCATATCCCGGCGATACCGACGGCAGCAACTGTCCGATCGGTCCCGCGACCTCGCCCATGCCGGCGATGCCTGCCGCCGCCCCGCCCAGCAGCAGGCCGAGCCAGATCATCCGGTTGGCGTTGAAGCCCGCGTAGCGCGCAGCGGCGTCGGCGAGTCCGGCCACGCGCATCTGGAAGCCGAGAAAGCTGCGATTGAGGAAGACGTAGCCCAAGCCGATCGCGGCGAGCGAGATCAGGAAGCCGACATTGAGCCGCG
>VBCL01000148.1:376-10523 GCA_005888865.1 Betaproteobacteria bacterium
CAGGCTCACCAGGATTTCGTTGGTGTTGAAGCGGGTGCGCAGCAACGCCGGGATCGCCGCCCAGAGCATGCCCCCAAGGGCGCCGGCGACGACCATCGCGGGCAGAATGAAGCTGCTTTCGCTGCCATGGAAATACAGTGCGACTCCGCCCGCAAAGATGGCGCCGAGCACGAGCTGACCTTCGGCACCGATGTTCCAGACGTTCGCCCTATACCCGCACGCCAGGCCAACGCCGATCAGCATCAGCGGCGACGCCTTGAGCAACAGCTCGGCGAAGCCGTTGAGATCGTGGACCGGATAGATGAAGAACGTGTAGAACGCCTGCAGCGGATTCTTGCCCAACGCCGAAAACAGGATGAATCCGGCGATCACGGTCAGCACCGCCGCAAGCAGCGGCGACAGATAGCCCATCACGCGCGACGGTTCCGCGCGCGTTTCAAGCTTGAGCCGCATGGCTTTTACCCTCCTTGTATCCGTTGTGCAGTTGGCGAACTCGGCGTGTCGGGTCAACTCGGTCGGCCGGCGGCGCGCCCTTCGGGCCTTCGCTCGGCTTTGCCTCGCGCGCCGGCCTCACTCGCCTCCTCGTGTGACGGTGCGAAATGCGCCGGGTCGCCTGCGTCCGGCCACATCCCGCTCATCCACACCCCGATCTCCTCGACATTGGTTTCCTTGATCGGTTTTGCCGGCGACAGGCGGCCCTTGGCGATGACCGTCAGTCGATCGCTCACTTCGAACAGCTCGTCGAGCTCTTCCGACAGGACGAGAATCGCCACGCCTTCGTTGCGCAGATCGATGATCTTCTGGCGAATGAATGCCGCGGCTCCGACGTCGACGCCCCAGGTCGGCTGGGCTACGACGAGCACCTTGGGCTTTTGCATGATCTCGCGCCCGACGATGAACTTCTGCAGGTTCCCGCCCGAAAGGCTTTTCGCTTCGGACTGCGGGCCGCCGCATCTGACGTCGAAGGCTTTGATGCACGAAGCGGCGAATGCCGCGATTTCGTGAAACCTGATGAGCCCGTTGCTGACAAAGCCGCTGCGATGGGCGGTCAGCAGGGCGTTGTCCGAGAGCGACATGCGCGGTACCGCGCCGCGACCGAGGCGCTCTTCCGGGACGAAGCACAGGCCAAGCCCGCGCCGTGCGGCCGGGCCCAGGCGGCCCGCTTCGGTACCGCAGATCATGATCGGGTGCTTTTCGGACAGTGGCTCCTCGCCGGAGATCGCCGCCAGCAGCTCCTGCTGGCCGTTGCCCGAAACGCCCGCGATGCCGACGATCTCACCGCTGTGCACGGTGAGGTGCATGTCCTTCAGGTCGGTGCCAAAGGGATCGGGCGACTCCCGGTTCAAGCCGGCGAGGACGAGTCTCGGCTCGCCGATCCTGGGGGCGCCGTGCTGCGGATGCGGCAGATCCTTGCCGATCATCATTCGCGCCATGCTCTTGGGCGTTTCCTGACGCGGATCGCAATGGCCCGTGACCTGCCCCGCGCGCAGCACGGTCGCGTTGTTGCAAAGTTCCTGGATCTCGTCGAGCTTGTGGCTGATGTACAGGATGGTGCAGCCTTCCGTCGACAGCTGGCGGAGCGTTTCGAACAATTTGCGCACCGCCTGCGGCGTGAGCACCGACGTGGGCTCGTCCATGATGAGGAGCTTCGGGTTGACGAGCAGGCAGCGGATGATCTCGACGCGCTGCCGCTCGCCAACCGACAGCGAATGGACGAGCCGGCGCGGATCGACGGGTAGGCCGTAGCGTTCCGATACCTCGGTGATGCGCTTGGCGAGTTCGCCCAGATCGGGCTTGCCCGGCAGCGCCAGCGCCACGTTGTCGACGACGGTCAGCGTCTCGAACAGCGAGAAGTGCTGGAATACCATTCCGATGCCGAGCTCGCGGGCATGCGCGGGATTCGCCACCGTCACCGGCTTGCCTTCCCAGCGCACCTCGCCCGCGTCCGGCTTGACCACGCCGTAGATGATCTTCATGAGCGTGCTCTTGCCGGCGCCGTTCTCCCCGAGCACGGCGTGGATCTCGCCCGGCAGCGCCGTGAGCGACACATCCTTGTTCGCCACGACGGCCGGATAGATCTTCGTGATGCCGCGAAGCTCGATGCGGGGCATGACCGCGGATGCCGTTTCTTTATGGCTCGACATTCAAGCTGCTCCCTGATGACGGCGTGTCCGTTCGCAACGTCGTTCTCTCGCCGGCTTCAAGCGCGGCGCGCCTCGCCCGGCGCCGAGGCGGCCGCACGACGCTCGCGCGCCTGCAACAACTCCGCGGCCACTGCAATCGCGATTGCTGCCGGCTCCTTGCTGGAAATGCCCGCGACGCCGATCGGGCAGGTCATCGTCGCAAAGCGCGAGGCGGGCACCCCCCGGCGTGCGATCCGCCGCTCGAAAGAACGCCTCTTGGTCAGCGAGCCGATCAAGCCGAAATACGCGTAATCGGTGCGGCGGAGGATCCGCTCGGTCAGCGTTTCGTCCAGCGCATGGCTGTGCGTCATGACGAGGAAATACGCGTTGGCAGGCGCCGCATCGACTTCGGATTCGGGGATGTCGGTGCAGGCGACGGTGACGTTGCCCGGGACGTTGCGCGGAAACTCGTCCGCGCGCTCGTCCACCCAGGTGATGCGGCAGGGCAGATCGGCAAGAGTGCGCACGATCGCACGCCCGACGTGTCCGGCGCCGAACAGCACGATCGTGAACTCGCTGGCGCGGCTTGGCTCCAGATACAGCGTGCGGCGGAGCTCACCCTCTTCGATCGCGACGAGTCGCGGCGCTGCGCCATCCGCCAACAGTTCGCGGGCAAGCTCGCAGGCGCGGACGTCGAGAGCCGAATCGAGCGAACCGATGGCCTCTTCACGCGTCACGACGAGCTTGCCGGCGCCAGCCCGGGCGTTGGCCATCGTGACGACGACGGCTTCCTGTCCGCGAGACCGCAGGGCAGCAAGCGCATCGAGCCAGGCCGCGTCATAGTCGATCGGCTCGAACAGCAGGTTGACGAGCCCGCCGCAGCACTGGCCGAGGCTCGCGCCGAGCGGAAATCGGCGCACCTCGCCGCCGGCCGCTCCAGCAGCAAGTTGATCGCGAGCGATCCCGATAGCCTTGTGCTCCAGATGTCCGCCGCCGATCGTGCCGTACATGCCGGCAGCGGTGACGATCATCTTCGCTCCCGGTTCTCGCGGCGCCGAACCTTTGATCGAAGCCACCGTGACGAGGACCGCCGGCGTCCCGTCGCGCCGCAGCTGCTGGAGCTCCTCGACCCAATCGATCATTGGTGGGCCCCCACGCTTGCGGCCTCATTAGCCAACTGAGTGGACAATTCGGCCGCTGCGCTGCCCCCAAACGCGGGGGCGCAATTCGCGGCTTGGGACGGCCCTGCGTCGCTCATGCCGCGAGCTCCGTGACGGTCTTCGGGCGATCATGCTGCTTGACGCGGCGCGCCTTTAGATCCTCCACAGACAAAAGAATCTGCTCGGGCGTCGCCGGCGAATCGAGGCGCGGGCTCATCTGGTATTCGGCCACGCTGGCGATGGCGTCGCGGATGGCGTGGAAGGTCGAGATCGCCAGCATCAGCGGCGGCTCGCCGACCGCCTTGGAGCGGAAGATCGAATCCTCGGCGTTGATTCCGGACTCGTAGATCTTGACGTTGAACACCGGCGGCACGTCGCTCGCCACCGGAATCTTGTAGGTAGAAGGTGCGTGCGTCATCAGCTTGCCCTTGTCGTTCCACCACAGTTCTTCCATCGTCAGCCAGCCCATACCCTGGATGAAGCCGCCCTCGATCTGTCCCATGTCGATCGCCGGATTCAGCGACCTGCCTACGTCGTGCAGGATATCGACTCGCAGCAGCCGGTTCTCGCCGGTGAGCGTGTCGATCGCGACCTCGGATACCGCCGCGCCGTAGCAGAAATAGTAGAACGGCATGCCCCTCCATGTCTTGCGATCGTAGCCGATCTTCGGCGTCCGATAGAAGCCGGTGGCGGAAAGTGAAACGCGCGCAAAGTAAGCAAGTTTCACCAGTTCGATGAAGCTAATCGTCTTGTCGCCGACTTGGACCTGGTTGTTGCGAAAGACAACTTGTTCCGGCGCGACTTTGAGCGAACTCTCTCAGGCGTTCGCGCAGCGCGATGGCCGCGGCCTGCGCGGCTTTGCCGTTGATGTCGGCGCCCGAGGACGCCGCGGTCGCCGAGGCATTGGGCACCTTGCTCGTGTCGGACGCCGTGATGCGTATGCGATCGATATCGACCTGCAGCTCTTCGGCCACGACCTGCGCGACCTTGACGAACAAGCCCTGTCCCATCTCGGTCCCGCCGTGATTCAGCATCAGCGTGCCGTCCGTATAGACATGCAGCAGGCAGCCGGCCTGGTTCAAGTGCGTGGCGGTGAACGAGATGCCGAACTTGACCGGGGTGAGCGCGATGCCGCGCTTGAGTACCGGACTGCCGGCGTTGAAGGCGCGGATCGCCTTGCCCCGCGCGTGATAGTCGGAGCTCTGCTCGAGCTGCCCCACGATGTCGTGGATGACGTTGTCGACGATCGGCTGGTGGTAGTGCGTGACGTTGCGATCTGCGATGCCGTAGAAATTGTGCTTGCGCACGTCCAGAGGGTCCTTGCCGAGATGGCGCGCGATCTCGTCGATCACGCACTCGATCCCCATCATGCCCTGCGGCCCGCCGAAGCCCCGGAAAGCCGTATTGGACACGGTGTTGGTCTTGCAGCGGAAGGACAGAATGCTGACGTTTTCCAGGTAATAGCAGTTGTCGCTGTGGAACATCGCGCGGTCGTTGATCGAGCCCGACAAGTCCGCCGAGTAGCCGCAGCGTCCGGCCAGCACGAAATCGACGCCGAGGATGCGGCCCTCGTCGTCGAAGCCGACTTCGTACTCGGTCTCGAAATCGTGCCGCTTGCCCGTCATCAGCATGTCGTCGTCGCGATCCATGCGTAGCTTGATCGGCCTGCGGGTTTTTTGCGCGAGTAGTGCCGCGACGCAAGCGAACAGGCCCGGCTGGCTCTCCTTGCCGCCGAAAGCGCCGCCCATGCGCCGGCATTCGACGACGACATCCTTCGCGCTGACGTCGAGTGCGTGCGCAACCTGGTGCTGGACTTCGCCCGGGTGCTGCGTCGAGCTGTAGACCAGCATCGTCCCGTCCTCCTTTGGCACCGCGTACGCGATCATGCCTTCGAGGTAGAACTGGTCCTGGCCGCCGATCTTGATCCTGCCCTGCAGCCGGTGCGGCGCGGAGGCGATCGCTGCCTGCGGATTGCCGCGCACCAGACGCTCGGTCGGCAGCACGAACGACTGCTCCCTGAGCGCTTCCTTGGCCGTAAGATTGGCCTTTAAGTCCTCGTATTCGATTACGACGAGCCGTGCCGCGCGGCGCGCCTGCTCCGTCGTTTTCGCAGCGACCGCGAAGATCGACTGTCCGAAGTACTGGACCATCGCGGTGGCGAAGATCGGGTCGTCGGCGACGACTGGGCCGTAGTCGTTCTTGCCCGGAATGTCCTTAGCCGTAATCAACGCAACAACGCCTGGCGCCGTCCGCACCTTCGCAAGGTCGATCGTCTTGATCCGCGCGTGTGCCCGGTCGCTCATCCCGATGGCCGCGTAGAGCGTTCCGCGCGCTTCCGGAATATCGTCGGTATAGGTGGCTTCGCCGCTGACATGCAGGTGCGCGCTGTCGTGCGGTATCGCGGCGCCGACGCCGCCTTTCAATCGTGCTTCAACCATGTCCGATCACCCCGCGTACTCGAAGACCCGGGTTTGCACTTGCTCGCCGCCCGTCTCCAGGAAGAACTTGTAGAGCAGATTCCTGGTCACCGATCGCCGGTACGCGGCGCTGGCGCGCATGTCGGTCAGCGGCGAGTAGTCTTTGTCGAGCTCGGTCATCGCGGCCTCGACGCTGTCCTGCGTCCACGATCGTTCGAGCAGCGCTCGCTCGCAGCGAGGCGCCCGCTTCGGTGTCGCGGCGACCCCGCCGTAGGCAATGCACACATCGCGTACGACATCGTCCTCGAGCACGATGCGGTAGGCGCCGCAGACCGCGGAGATGTCCTGATCGAACCGCTTGGCGATCTTGTACGAGCGCACCTTCGCGCCGGGCGCCGGCAGCGGAACCCGGATCGACTCGAGGAACTCACCTGGCTCGAGCGCCGTTTTCTGGTAGGCGAGGTAGAACTCGTCCAGGGGCATCTCCCGCGTGCGTTTGCCCTTGCGCAGCGTGAGCGACGCGCCCACGGCGATCAGGACCGGCATCGAGTCGCCGATGGGCGAGCCGTTGGCGATGTTGCCGCCCAGCGTGCCGGCATTGCGGATCGGCGGCGAGGCGAAGCGGCGGAACAGCTCGTCGAGCTCGGGATAGTGCTTGACCAGCACGGCGAACGCGTCGGTCAGCGAGACGGCGGCGCCGATTTCGATGTGGCGGTCGCTAACGGCGATCTGCGTCAGCTCTGCGACATTGCCGACGTAGATCACCGTGTTGAGGTCCTTGTGCTGCTTGGTGACCCACAGGCCGACGTCGGTGCCGCCGGCAAGGATGCGCGCGTCGGGATGCGCGTCGCGCAGGGCCGCGAGCCCGGCCGCCTGCGCGGGCGCGAAGTAGGTCTTCGTTCCCTGCGAGAGCATCAGCGTATCGCGCCGCTGGATCGATTGCAGGCGCTCGATCATCTCCCGCTCACTGGTCGAACGCTGGCGGTCACCCGGCGAGGAGAACGAACAATTCATCCAGTGCTCGTGCGGCTTGACGGCGCCGTCGCCGTATTCGTACATCTTCTGGGCGGCGTCCACAATGGGCCGATACCCGGTGCAGCGGCAGAGATTGCCCGCGATCGCGTCGTTGATCTCCTGGCGCGAGGGTTTCGGCGCAGACTTGTACAGCGCGAACAGTGACATGACGAACCCGGGCGTGCAGAACCCGCACTGCGAGCCATGGCAGTCGACGAGCGCTTGCTGAACGGGATGGAGCGCGCCGTCCGCGCCCTTCAGGCTCTCGACGGTGATCAGCTCTTTGCCGTCGAGCGTCGGGACGAACTGGATGCACGAGTTTATGGCACGGAAGCGCACACCGTCGCCGGCGAGCTCTCCGAGGACGACCGTGCATGCGCCGCAGTCGCCCTCCGCGCAACCCTCTTTGGTGCCGGTGCGGCCCAGGTCTTCGCGCAGGAAGTTGAGCACAGTCCGTGTGGGCTCGATGTCGCTCACCGTGACAACTTCGCCGTCGAGCACGAACCGTACCGCGCCGCTGGTCGTCGCCTTCTCCTTCTGCTTGCTGCTTGCCATGCTTTCTCCTTGCCGTTGAGTGGCATCCGCGGCGGCTATCGTTGCGCAAGCTTGGCCGCCGTGCCGCGGCTAGCTTCCGCGGTAGGTCGAGTAGCTCCACGGCGAAACCAGCAACGGCACATGATAGTGCTGGTCGGGAGCGGACACACCGAAACGCAGGACGACGTCGCCGACGAACGGCGGGTCGGGCAGTGCGCTTCCCGACCGGTCGAAGTACTCGCCGACGCCGAACACGAGCTCGTAGACGCCCGCCACGAACCCTTCGCCGTCGAGTAGCGCCCGGTCGCAGCGGCCGTCGGCGTTGGTCGTGGCCGCCGCGAGCCTTCGCCGCTCGCCGTCGATCCGATAGACCGTCACCGCGATCCCGACGCCGGGCCTGCCGTGCGCCGTGTCCAGCACGTGTGTCGTCAGCCGCCCCATCGCTCCTCCTCGAACGAGACATCATCGTGTCATCGCTCAGACAGATTGTCAACAATATTTTATGCCTATGTAAACATTGTTGCCGAGCCCAGCGCGCGCCGGCCGTGGCCGCGTCGGCCCTGGATCGAGGGGATTGCGTCGCGCACAAGGAACCTGCGAGACTATGGCGCGGCTGGCGTGGCACAGAAGCCGAGCCGGGCACTTGCCTTTACGACTATGCTATGTTAACAATAGTCTACGCTATTAGTAACAAAACAAGCAGCAAAATGCTAACACGACGATCCAGCACGAATTCGTCGACGACCGCGGGCACGCGGCCGGCGACGACCGCCACGCGGAAGCGGTCGGGCGTGCGCAAGCCAGCGGTGGTACGTCTCAGCGAGGACGAGATCTACAGGCGCATTCACGCGGCGGTCCTGGACCATCGCTTGCAGCCAGGCACGAAGCTCAAGGAGGTCGCGCTCGCCGAAGTATTCGGCGCCAACCGCAGCGTGGTGCGCAAGGTGCTCATGCGCCTTGCCCACAACCGACTCGTCGCTCTGCGGCCAAACCACGGCGCTGTCGTCGCGAGCCCTACGGTCGAGGAGAGCCGCGACCTCTTCGCAGCGCGTCGCGTCGTCGAGGCGGCGATCGTGGACGCAACGACGCGCAAGATCGCGCCGCCGGAGCTCAAGGCGCTGCGGGCCCTGGCGGCGAGCGAGCGTGACGCCTATCGTCGTGGCGAGCTGCGCCAGGGGCTCAAACTGTCGCTTAATTTCCACCAGCGGCTCGCGGCGATCGGTGGCAACGGCGTGCTGGCCGAGTTCCTCGACCAGTTGATTGCGCGCACGCCGCTCGTGGTTCTCGCCTACCGAGGCCGGAGTACCGACACCGCGTGTTCGAATGGCGAGCACTTGCATATTGTCGATGCCATAGCGGGGGGCGACGGCGCCGGGGCAGTCGCAGCGATGACCGCGCATCTCGAAAATCTCGAAGGCCAGCTGCACCTCGACGACGAAGCCCGGCCGCCGACCGACCTCGGCACGCTGCTCGCTGCCGACGAGGAATGAGCATCGACACCGGCCACATGGAACCCGCGACGGTGCAGGGCTTCCGCCACCACCGCATCGCCACGCGTCGGCATGTGCCGGCGCCGAAGGATGGACTTTGACCGCCCCTCGTAGAATCGGCCTCGCTTGGCTCTCGGCTGCCACGCGCGATGAGTTTGTCGCCGCGCTGGGCGGCATCTTCGAGCACACGCCGTGGATCGCCGGGCGCGCGTACGCGGCGCAGCCGTTCGCGAGCATCGACGCGCTGCATCGGGCCATGGTCGATGCGCTGGCCGCAGCAACACCGGAGGCGAAGCTCGCGCTGATCCGCGCGCACCCCGAGCTCGCCGGCAAAGAGGCGGCGACCGGCACGCTGACGATCGATTCGAGAGGCGAACAGTCGAGCGCCGGTCTCGACCGCTGCACGGCGGACGAGCTCGCGCGGTTGCGCGACGGCAACCTTGCTTACCGCGAGAAGTTCGGTTTCCCGTTCGTGATGGCGGTGAAGCACCGGAGCACGCGCGAGATCCTCGATGCGCTGCAAGCGCGGCTCGCCGGGACGCGGGAGGCCGAATTCGAGCGCTCCATCGCGGAAATCGAAACGATCGCACGGCTCCGGCTGGCCGCGCTGTTCGGCGAAAGCTGAGGCACCTTAGCTCGCGCTCGTCCAATAACCCGGCGCCGAGTAGACGCGTTTCAGATGATCGACGAAGAAGCGCACCTTGGCCGGCACGTGCCGCTGTTGCGGGTAGACGGCCATGATGTCATAGGCGGGCAGCGCGAATTCGTCCAGCACGGTGACGAGCTCGCCGCGCGCGAGGCGACCCTGGATCTCCCAGGTCGAGCGCCAGCTTATGCCGAGCCCGTCGCCGGTCCAGCGATGCAGCAATTCGCTGTCGTTGCACTCGAGGTTGCCGGAAACGCGGACCGTGACCGGCTTGTCCCCGACTCGGAAATGCCAGCCGCCGTGCTGACCGCCCTGCAGGTTGAATGCGAGGCAGTTGTGCCGCGCGAGATCGTCGAGCGTGCGCGGGACGCCCTTGCGCTGAAAATACTCGGGCGTGCCGCAGACCACGCGACGGTTGCTGGCGAGCTTGATCGCGACGAACGTCGGGTCGAGCGCGCCACCGATCCGTACCGCCATGTCGAAGCCCTGGCGCAGCAGGTCGACGACCTGGTCGTTGAGATCGAAGGACACCTTTACGTTCGGGTTGCTCGCCACGAACGAGGGCCCGTGCAGCGCAACATGACGGCGCCCGAATCCCGCCGGTGCGGAAACGAGCAGATGACCCGCCGCCGTGTGACGACCTTCGTAGATCAGGTTGTCGGCGTGGTCGAGATCGGCGAGGAGCTTGCGACAATATTCGAGATAGACGGCGCCCTGCTCCGTGAGGGCCAGCCTGCGCGTCGACCGGTGCAGCAGCCGAGTG
>VBCL01000168.1 GCA_005888865.1 Betaproteobacteria bacterium
TCGCTTGCCTGCATCGATCGGCCAGCGCCTGGCCTGGATCGCAGCGCGCGTGCCCGGACGGACCGCGATCGTCGAAGGTGACGCGCAGGTCAGTTACGCACAACTCGATTCGAGGGCGACCGCGATCGCGCGTTGCATCCTCGCGGCGCCAGCCGCGGGACCGCAGTTTGTCTGCCTCCTGTTCGAGAACAGGATTCCCGCGATCAAGGCGATTTTCGGTGCAGCGAAGTCTGGCCGCGCCTACGTTCCGCTCGATGCCGGTGATCCGGACGAGCGTCTGCGCTTCATCCTTCGGGACAGCGAACCGGTTGCGCTGCTCACCGAAAGCACACTTCTCGAGCGCGGACGCTCCCTCGTTCCGCCCGGCTGCTCGGTCATCGATATCGGCACTCTGGACCGCCATGCATCGGCGGACCCGCTGCCGCATATCGACCCCGATAGTCTGGCCAATCTCTACTACACGTCGGGCTCCACGGGAGCACCGAAGGGAGTCTGCCAGACGTACCGCAACGTCCTGTTTTTCGCCGACGCTTACGCGAAGACGCTGCGCCTCGGCGAAACGGATCGCCTCTCGCTGTTGTATACGCTGAGCTTCAGCGCATCGATGATGGATATCTTCAGCGGATTGCTGAACGGGGCCACGCTCTACGCCTTCGACGTCCGGCGTGAAGGCGTCGCGTCGCTCGGACAATGGCTCGATCGCGAGCGAATCAGCGTGCTTCATTGCGTTCCGACCGTCTTTCGAGGATTGTTCTGCGCCCTGGCGGCGGAGCGCAGGGTCGAACACCTGAGGGCGATCGATCTCGGTGGCGAAGCGGTATTCGACAGCGATGTCGAGCTGTTCCGGCGACATACCGGGGAGGACTGCATCCTCGTCAACCACCTGGCGGCCACCGAAGCGAACGTCATCGCGCAGCACGTCATCGAGCACGGCGGCCCGCTCGCCGCCCACGGAATTCTTCCGGTCGGTCGCAGTCCGCAAGGGTTGTGTGTCAAGACCGTGCGCGAGGATGGCGCCGAAACGGATGTAGACGAGGTCGGCAGCATCGTCGTGTCGAGCGCTCATGTCAGTCCCGGATACTGGCGGCGCCCCGAGCTCGACGCCGCCGCGTTCTCGACCGATGCGACCGAGCCGGGCGAAAGACGCTATCGCACCGGCGATCTCGGGCGTATCGACCCCGAGGGCAACCTCCACTTCCTCGGACGCCAGGGCAGTCGAATCAAGATTCGCGGACAGTCGATCGATCCGTCGGAGGTCGAGGCCGCGCTTGCGGCGTGCCCAGGCGTGGTCAAATCGGCGGTCATCGCGGTGAGCGACGGGCCGCAGTCGGAGCCCGACCAGCTCGTCGCTTATCTGGTCGTCGACGAGAACGCCGAGCGCAGCCCCCTGTCGATTCGCCGCCGCCTTGCGACGCGACTTCCTTCGTACATGCTGCCGAGCGCGTTTGTCTTCGTTGAAGCGCTGCCGCTGACCGCCACGGGGAAGATCGATCGCAACGCGCTTTCTACGATTGCTCCGGCGCTCGACCGGGATCGGTTCATCGATCCGCCGCGCGACGAGGTCGAACGTGCGGTGGCTGAAATATTTCAGACGCTGCTCAAGCAGGCTCCGGTGGGACGTGACGACGATTTCTTCCTGCTGGGCGGCGACTCGCTTTCGCTGGTCGAGATGCAGACGCGCCTGCTCGAGCAATTCGGAGTGAGCTTGTCGAAGATCCACGAGGATGCGACCGTCGCCGGCATCGCCGCGAATATCGACCGGGGCCGTCAGAGCGCGCCGGGGCCCGCAGAAGCGATGCCGGTCCTGTTTGCGATCAAGGAGTCGGGCAGCGCGCCGCCGCTCTTCCTCGTTCACGGCAGGTTGGGGCAGGCGTTCGTCAGCCCGCAGTTCCTGAGTCTGCTCGGCGACGATCTTCCGGTCTGGGCGTTCCAGGCCCGGGGACTGGATGGATTGCACGAGCCGCATGCGACGATCGAGGCGATGGCGGCCGATTACGTCAGCGCAATCCGGGAGCGGCGCCCGAGGGGACCGTACTTTCTGGCCGCGCTGTGCGCCGGGACGTTGATCGCGAACGTCATGGCGCGCATGCTGCGTGAGGCGGGCGAGCCGGTGCTTCCGTTACTGCTGTTCGATCCGCCGGAGCGACGGCTGCGGGCAACGGTGACCGAGGAGAGCCTGCTCTTCCGGATCCAGGCGCGCAAAGCCGAGGGCCGTTTCCTGACGCCGATCGATGATCCGAAATACGCCACTGCGGCGGTACGCACGGCCAAGGCGTTCGAAGAGGCGATCTGGAACCACGAGCCTCAGACCTACGACGGCCCGGTGCTGATGCTGTCGAGCGGCCAGCGCATGAAGGGCACGGATTCGCCTTATCTGAAGAAGCTCTTCACCGGCAAGCTCCAGCGGTTCCAAGTCGGCGCCACCCACGCCGAAGCGCTGGATGCGCGAAACCCCGTATTCGCCGAGCACCTGGCACGATGCCTCGCCACGATTCTCGACGCGGCGCGTGAGCTCGAGGCGCCGGTAAATTCGCAGTCGGCGGGTGTCGAGCGCCGCAGCGGGTCCGCGGCGTCCTACAGGGGCAGCGAACGTCGGCTCCACCCCACCGCGTCGTTCGAAGGACGGGGCAAGGCGTAGCGGCCAGGCGCCTTACCTCCGGATGCGACGCGCGAGCATGCCGAGTCCGGCGATGGCGATGAGCGCTGCAGGTAATCCGACCGCCCAGCGCTCGCGCGTCCGCGCTTTGCTTCGCAGCACGTCCTGCACGAATCGCTCGCCGCGCGCCATCTCGTTGAAGCTCTGCTGATAGGAGGCGATGCGGCGGATCTCGTCATCGGGCAACGGCACGCCTTCGTAGCGCGCGGACTTCTCCCTGGCGTTGAGCCGGTCGACTTCGGCCTGGAAGCGCACGCTATCGCGGCCCGCGCTCTCGTAGATATCGCGATCGCCCGCGCTGAGAAAGTGCTCGGGTCCGAAACCGGTTGCGACCTCGAACATCGAAACCAGCGGCTGATCGGCGGCGGGGTTGAAGATCAACCACAGGCTCGACGCCAGGACGACCGCCATCGCGGAAGCGATCACGCTCCGCGCGGCGATGCGCCGGTTCGCAGCCCGCCGCGCCGCATCGACGAACACCAGCGCTTTGGCGAGTCCGGCAATCAACAGCGCGATCGCGAACGCCGCGACCATCGCGGCACCGGTCGGCAGATCGAGGACGTACGAGCCGGCGAGGCCGGCAGCGCTGGCGACGATGCCGGCGATCCAGGCGATCGTCAGGATGACGGAGACCTGACGCGAGAAGATCGTGCCGATGACCGCAGGCACGATCAGGAAACTGAAGACGAGCAGCACGCCGGCGGTCGTGACCGAGCTCGTCACCACGATCCCGAACGAGAGGAAGAACACGAAATCCCAGACCGACACCGCGATCGCACTCTGTCCCTGCGGTCGGGACGCGCTCGACACCGCAAGGAGCGGTCGGCGCAGCCACCAGTGCAGCGCGCCGATCGCGGCGTAGAGCGCGGTGAATTTCGCGAGGTCCGCAGGACCCACGGTGAGAATGCTGCCGATCAGGATCCGCTTGACGTGCTCTGCGCCTTGCGGCGAGCGGTCGACCACCAGGATCGTGGCCGCGGTCGCGACGACGTAGAGGATGCCCACGAACGCCTCGCGACTCACATAGCGCGCGACGCCGCGAGAGAGCGTGAGAAGCGCCGCGCCGATGGCCGTGAACACGAGCGCATAACCGAAACCTGCCGCGCTGGTCGGCGCGTACCCGTTCGCGAAGGCCACCGTCGCGCCCAGCGCCGAGAGCTGCGCGAGCGCGAGATCGGCGAAGACGACGTTCCGGCGCAACACATGAACGCCGAAGTAGGCGTGAATCAGGACGAAAACGACCGCCGCCGCGAAGGGCAGCAGGAGCAGCGACAGCGCGTCTTCCATCGCCGTTATTGTGGCCGCGCGCCGAGCGCACGGGCGAGCGTCGTCACGTTGAGCTCCAACAGCGCGAAGTAATCCTCGGTGTGCGGCACGCTGCCGACCGAGGTGGCGAGGCGCACAAATGGAATGCCGAGCTTTTGCGCGAGCAGGCGCGACGCGTCCTCCGGCTCGTACGGCTCGTGCACGATGGCGCGCACGCCTGCCTTGCGTCCCTCGGCGATGAGGTGAGCGAGATGCGCGGGACTCGGTGCGACACCTGGCTTGGGCTCGACGAAGTCGACGATATCGAGGCGGAAGCGGCGCGCGAAGTAGGGCCAGGAATTGTGGTAGGCGATGAGCTTCACGCCCGCGAACGGTGCCAGTGATTCATCCCAGCGCTTGCGGCGCACCTCGAGCTCCGCGAGGAAACGCTCGCGATTAGTGACGAAGGCGTCGCGCTCCGCGGGCGCGACGCGAGCGAGCGCCTCGACAATGCCCGCCGTGACGATGATGGCATTCCCGGGATCGAGCCAGTAATGCGGGTTGGCCACACCGTGCGCATGGCCCCCTTCGTTGACCACACTCTGACCGCGGATCTCGAGGAGCGGAATGCCCACCGAGGCGTCGACGTAACCTTCGCCGCCGCGCATCAGCCGCTTGTCGCCGACCTGAGCGAGAAGCGTGTCGAGCCAGAAATCGTAGCCGAGCCCGACGCGCACCAATAGATTCGCATGACGCACCTTGTCGATGTCGCCGGGTCGAGGCTCGAAGGCTTCCGGATCGGTCGCGGCCGGTACGATCGTCTCGACGGCGACATGCTCACCGCCGACCGCCGCGACCAGCGCCGCCATGTCGGTCGTGGCGGCGACCACGCGCACGGCGGCGAGCGCCGGAGCGGCGATCATGACGGCCGCTGCCAGCGCCAAGCCGAGCCATCCGGCCCGCACGAGCTTTATTTGGAGGCGACCCAGGTGCTCTTCGGCACGAGACAGTGCACCGCCTTCTGCGCGCCCGAGGGTGCCGCGAGCCGACAGTCCATCACCATGCTGGCGAGAGCGTAGGCGTCGAGCCGGGTCAATCCCTTCTGCTTCTCGAGGAGCTCGATCATCGCCCACGACGCGTCATCCATCGCCTTGTTGAGATCGGCGTCCTTGCCGACCGTCACCAGATAGGTCTTGTTCTCCGCCGCGGGGAGCGCCTCGATCGCACGCTTCTCCTTCGTATTCTTGGCGCTGAAGCAATGCAGGCCCTTGTTCACGTCCACGACCTGGGTCACGCGGCAGTCCCACGACGCCATCATCATCTTCTCCGCTGCGGCCTTGTCGATCTTGCGCTGCTCCATGAGGAACGTGGTCGTCTCCGCTTCGAGAATTTCGAGCGCCTTGTTGAGATCCTTGTCGATGCCGACCGTGATCCACGCGTCCTTGATTTCGACCCGCGGCCATTCGAGCTTCATATTCTTCAACACTTCGACCGTGACGCTCATCTCCTTATACGCAGTCTCGAGCGCGGTGAGGTTGATCTCGCCGTTGCCTTGCGCCGCGTGCGAATCGCCGGTCCACAGAAGCGCGCCCTTGACGAACACCGGGACGTACAGCGTGCTGCCTTCGGTTTCGTCGCGGATGTCCATGTTGCCGGCGTAGCGTCCGGGCGGAACGGTGCTGTACTGCCCGGGCTCCGCGCGGGCGACGCCGAGCGTGCCGGGGAACGGCCGCAACGGAATCTCGATGCCCGGCGCGAACTCGGCGACCTTGCGCTCGAGGTCGAGATAGAAGTACTTCACCTGGCCATCGGGGAACTCGGAAACTCGCCGAACATCCCGGGCACGTTGAAGTTGGTGCCGTACGCTCGCGGCACGATCTTGTTGATGCGCACCTTGAGGACGTCGCCCGGCTCCGCGCCTTCGATGTAGACGGGGCCGGTGAGTGTGTGCGGTCCGCGGCCGGGGAAATCGGTTCGCAGCTTCTTGATCTGCTCGATCGTGGTGCCGGGCACGACCTGATTGTGCGAATGCATCATCGTCTCGAACACGATGGTGTCGCCGGAATTGACGTGCAGCACGGGCGGCTGTGCGTTGTTGAACCAGCCCCACTGCGTCGTTTCCATGGTCGCGGGCAGAAGATGAACCTTGCCGGGGAAGTGCTTCGCTGGGACGACGCGAAGCTGCTCCTGCGCCGGCGTCGTCGCCGGCGCAGACGGCTGCGCGGACGGTGCCTCGGGCTGCGTCGATGCCGGCAGTGACGGTTGCGGAGCAGGCGTCTGCTGCGCTCCCACCGGTGCGACCATCAACGACAATGCGGAAGCGACGATTGCCACCGCGTAAGATCGAATGGACATCGGTATCTACCTCCCTGGTCGCGATCGGTCCAGGCGGCCCTGTCCGAGGAGGACAATGTTAACAGCGGTCAGGGTGGCGGCCAACGCGGGACGGCCGCTGTCGGCCCAACAGCGTACATTTGTCGATCAGCGGCTCTTCCTGCTCTTGGCCGGCATCCGAATCGCGTCGATGAACGCCGCGAGTGCCGGCGATACTTGGCGTCGACCCCGGTAATAGAGAAAGAAGCCGGGAAACGGCGGACACCAATCCTCGAGCGCTCTCGCGAGCGCGCCCGCATGAAGGAGCGAGGCAACTTGCTCCTCGATGACGTACGCGAGGCCCACACCGGCCAACGCAGCATCGATGATCATGCCTTCGTCATCGAATACAAGCGGTCCGTCCACCGCCACTTCCATCTTCTGGCGGCGCTGCTCGAATTCCCACTTGTAGATCGTGCCCGCTGTCGGCAGCCTGAAGTTGATGCAGCGGTGGTTACCGAGATCGTGAGGCGTTGATGGGGCCGGATGTGAGGCGAAGTAGTGCGGAGATGCGACGACGGCCATTCTAAGTTGCCCCGTTACGGGTACGGCGACCACGTCCTTCTCGAGAGACTCGCCCAGGCGAATGCCGGCGTCGAACCGTTGCGCGACGATGTTCGTCAAACCAGCATCGATGAGGATTTCGACGACGATCTCGGGATAGGCCTTGATGAACCGCGGCAGGACCGGCGCGACCACCATTCGCGCCGCGGATCGCGATGCGGTAATCCGGACGTGTCCCGAAGGCCGGTCGAGCAGGCGCCCCAGATCCTCGACCGCGTTGGAAATCTCCATGATCGCCGGGCCCAGACGATCGAGCAACCGCTCGCCGGCGTCCGTCGTCGAGACGCTTCGCGTGCTGCGGGCCAGCAGTTGAATGCGCAGCCGCTCCTCGAGGCGGCGCATCGTATGGCTGAGCGCCGACGGTGATACGCCAAGTCGTGCGGCCGCTCGCGTGAAGCTGCGCTCCGCGAAGGCCGCCAAGCTGCCCCAGTCTTCCCGGTCCATTCCTGACAATTTCTCAATAGCCCATGCGCATTCTACACCTTTATCAAGGTTGTCCGGGCGCGCATCATCACTTTCAGGACGAAAGAGCTTCGGTCTTCAACGGCAACAGGAGAAAACATGCGCAAGCGCACACTGGGCAACAGCGGACTGCAGGTTTCGGCCGTCGGGCTGGGTTGCATGGGCCTGAGCTATGGCTACGGTCCCGCGGTCGATAAGCAGGTAGGAATATCGCTCATCCGGTCGGCGTTCGAACGAGGGGTTACCTTCTTCGACACCGCCGAAGTCTATGGCCCGTTCACGAACGAGGAGCTGGTGGGCGAGGCGCTGGCCCCGTTCCGCGATCAGGTGGTCATCGCAACCAAGTTCGGCTTCGATATCGATCCGAAAGACGGCAAGCAGCGGGGCCTTAACAGCCGTCCCGAGCACGTCAAAAAGGTGGCTGAAGCGTCGCTCAAGCGATTGAAAGTCAGCGTCATCGATCTGTTCTATC
>VBCL01000169.1 GCA_005888865.1 Betaproteobacteria bacterium
GAACGTCCCGCCGACGCTCTGCAGGTCTTGGAGGACATGGTCGTTGCCGATCGGGATGATCGCCGCGTGCTTTTCGCTGACCGCCGGATCGTCGATCACGACCTGATTATCGGCCTGCCTGCCGACGTTCAGACGCTCCTGGTCGAGAAAGCACTGGTGCACGATCGCGCCGCCCGAGCTCACTACCAGCTTCGCCATGGATCCTTGGTCCCGCTCGCTTACCCGAACCAGCCCAGCAAGCGCGAGAACCATCGTTGGTGGCTCGCGAGCGGAAACGGCTTCAGCACCTTGGCGAGAATCACGGAAACGTTGTCAGCGCCTCCATTGTCCTTGGCGCTCTGGACCAGATGACTGGCGGCGAGGGGCAAATTGCTCCCGAGCGCGTTGACGATGAGCTCGATGTCGGCATCTTCGACCAGGTCGTTGAGTCCGTCGGAGCAAAGCAGGTAGATGTCGCCGGGGGCGGCTTCATCCTGGGAGAGATGAGCGCGAACACCTTGCTCGATGCCCAGGGCCCGAGTCACCAGGCTGCGGTTGTGCGACTCGCCGGCATCCGCGGCCGAAATCAACCCGAGCTCGATCTGATCCCGAAGCAGCGAATCATCGCGCGTAAGCAGATGCAGGACGTTGCTGCGCACCCGGTAGATCCGCGAGTCTCCGATGTGACCCAGCGCGACACGATTGTCCACAAAAAGGGCCACCGCCAGGGTGGTTCCCATGCCATGGTAGCTCGATCGCTCCTGGGCTGCATCGAAAACCGCCTGATTGGCTTGATTTATGCTTTGGTCGACTGCTTGTAATGGCGAACAGGGACCCGAGCTCGAGCGGAATTCGGCCACCTGGGTCTGAAGGCCGCTCAGGATGATCTGGGTGGCCATCTGGCTCGCGACTTCGCCCGCGCGATGCCCGCCCATGCCGTCGGCGAGGATCGCGACGCCGAGCTCGGAGTCGGTCGCGATGCTGTCCTCGTTAAACTGGCGCACGCTGCCGACGTCGGTGAGCGCGGCGATTTCGATGAACTGATGCGACATCCTGCTCAGGCTTTCGAGTGCACGATCCGAACATGCGTGACGAGCGCAGAAACCAACGCGCTCGGAGAATCGAAGTATCACATGCCGGCGGTCGTGAAATCGAGCGTCGGGAGGTGCCACCCCCGGATCGGGAATACCTTGACCGGGCTCGATCCGAAACCTAAGGTTCGGCATCACGCGCCTGCCTTCCGGGCCGAGCGCGTGACCTGGACACACCGACCATGCTGCTCGAGCAATTAGGCCGCTACGAGATCCTCGGGGAACTGGGTCACGGGGCGATGGGCATCGTGTACAAGGCGCGAGACCCCTTGCTCGACCGTATCGTGGCGCTCAAGACCGTGGACCTCGACGTGTCGGGCGAGGATTCCGAAGTCTTCGAACGGCGCTTCTATCGCGAAGCCCGGTCTGCAGGGCGTCTCAACCATTTCAACATCGTCACGATCCACGACGTGGGCAAGAGCGACTCGGTTGCCTACATCGCCATGGAGTTCCTGCGCGGTCAGTCGCTGCGCGAGATTCTCGACTCGGGCGTCGTGCTCCCGCCCGAAAAGATCGTCGACATCCTTGCGCAAACTGCCGATGGGCTCGCGTTCGCACACGAGAACGGTGTGGTCCACCGTGACGTCAAGCCTGCCAACATCATGGTCCTGGACAACGGACGGGTCAAAATCACGGACTTCGGGATCGCGCTCCTGCCCATGGGATCACGCACGTCGGCAGGCAGCGTCTTCGGCTCGCCCAAGTACATGTCTCCCGAGCAGATCGTCGGGCGCGAGGTCGACGGACGCGCCGACGTCTTTTCGCTGGGCGCCGTGCTCTACGAGACACTGACCGGTTTCGCGCCTTTCTTCGGCGGGGACCTCGACGCGGTCCTCTGCCAGGTTGTCAACGAAATGCCGGCACCTCCGAGCAGTCGCGACAAGAACATCGCGCCGGTGTTCGATTACCTCGTCGCCAAGGCCATGGCAAAAGACCCCGACGATCGGTATCCGAGCGCACGCGCAATGGCGGTGGATCTGCGTAATTTTCGCGACTTGCAGCCCGCGACCGCAGTTCGGCGCGAGGTCCGCACGCCGGTGCGTCCCGTGATCAGCCTGCGCAAGGGCTACATCCCATCCCCACAGGACGCCGCGCCGGCATCGCCCGACGATGCCGCATTGCCTGCGTCCGGCGCCGCCGAAGTCGCGAGCTTCGGGTCGCGGCGAAAGTTCGTCCTCTTGGGTATACCTGCCGCGCTGCTCGTGGTTGCGGGCGGTGCGTTCCTGGCAAGGCGTGGGTCGCAGCGCACACCGCTTCCCGCCACGCCGCCGATCGTCGACGGTCCTCGCGTCGAGCCACTTCCTGTCAGCGAGGTGCGCACCGTGCAGCCGGCCGCGGCCGTCGCCTCCGTGACCGACCCGGCGCGCGAGGCCTCCGGGCGCCTGGATCGTTCGGGCCCCAGCACACTGGCGCAGTCCAGGGCACCCGGGCGTTCGGTCACCCGACCAACCGATGCTGCGGCCGGCAAGCCGACAGCGCGCCTGTCGCTGGCGGTCGCCCCTTGGGGCGAGGTCTATGTCGACGGCAGGAAGAAGGGGATTTCGCCGCCCCTGACCGAGGTCAGGCTCGCTCCGGGCAAGCACGACATCGAGATCCGGAACACGACGTTTCCGCGCTACGTTCAGAGCGTGAATCTGGAAGCCGACGCGCAGGTCAAGGTGAAGCACAAGTTCCAATGACCGCGACCTGCGTGTCCTGGCTCAGCCCGCCGCGCGTCTTCGCGTTGCTGCTTGCCCTGGCGTGCGTCGGGTGCGCTTCCCCCGCGGTGGAGGAGCCTGCGAAGGCCGCTGCCGGCACGAAACCTGCACCCGGAGCGGTGAAGGAGCCCGCCGCGCCGCCCGGATCCCCGCCGCCTCGTGTCGCGACGCGGAGCCCAGGCGAACAGGAGCTCGAAAAGGGGATCAAGAGTTACGAAGATGGCGAATACAAGGTTGCCTCCAAACGGGTGCAGGGCGCGCTCGATCTGGGTCTGGAAGCAAAGCGGGATCAAGCCAGGGCGCACAAGTACCTCGCCTTCATCGTCTGCGTCTCGGGTCGGGAAAAATCGTGCCGCGACCAGTTCCAGAAGGCGTTGGATGCGGACCCTAAATTCGAGCTCGAGCCTGCCGAAGCGGGACATCCGATCTGGGGTCCGGCACTTCGAAGCGTGAAGGCGGAACGGGCCAAGACGAAACCGAAGTAGTCATCGCGTCAAACGCGGCACCATCTTCTCGAGCGCGTCCAGGAAACCAAGCTGGCCCTTGATGAGCTTGTCGCGCGCTTGTTCAAGATCGAACCAGCCGGCGCGATCGACTTCGACGAACGCCGCGCGGCGACCGGACTTGGGTGGCCACTCCATTTCGAACTCGTTGCTTACCAGTGCCGCCGGATCGCAGTCGGATTCGAACGCCCAGACCGTCACCGTCTTCCCGCCCGGCTGTTTGAGCGAACCGAGAGGAAGAAACGGCTCTGAAGTCGCAAACCCGGTTTCTTCGGCAAACTCGCGTTTCGCGGCCTCGAGCGCCTGCTCCGAATCGTCGTACTGGCCCTTCGGCACGGTCCACGCCCCGAGGTCCTTCTTCGCCCAGAATGGTCCTCCCGGATGAACCAGAAGAACCTGCAAGTGCCCGTCGGGGGCGCGGCGAAACATCAACAATCCTGCGCTCTGCTTGGCCATGTCTATCATCAAAGAGGTAGAGCAACGATGCGGTCCGATCGGAAGACGCCTGACGTGGGTCAACCGGTTCGATCGAGACGGCGGTAACCGATCGCCTCCGCGATGTGCATCGCGGAGAGCGCGTCCATCGACGCGAGATCGGCGACGGTGCGTGCGACCTTGAGAATTCGATGATACGCGCGCGCCGAGAGCGACAGCCGTGCGAGCGCGCTCTTGAGCAGCGCCTCACCCTCCGCATCTGGTCTGCAGATGCGCTCGATCTCCCTCGGTTGGAGCTGTGCGTTGGGCTTGCCCTGGCGCGCCCGCTGGCGGGCGGCGGCCGTCGCGACGCGCGCACGCACGGTCGCGCTCGTCTCGGTGCTTTGCCCCGCGCGCGCCGGCAGCGCCTCCGCGGGCAATGACGGCACCTCGATCTGCAGGTCGATGCGATCGAGCAGCGGGCCGGAGATGCGGCCGCGGTAGCGCGCGATCTGGTCGGGCGTGCAGCGGCATCGTCCGCTCGGGTGCCCGAGGTAGCCGCAGGGGCAGGGGTTCATTGCCGCGACGAACTGAAAGCGCGCGGGGAAGCTCGCCTGGCGCGCGGCCCGCGAGATGTGAATGCGACCGGCTTCGAGCGGCTCGCGCAACACCTCCAGCACCCGGCGGTCCCATTCGGGCAGCTCGTCCAGGAACAGCACGCCGTGATGGGCGAGGGAAATCTCGCCCGGCCGTGGATCGCTGCCGCCACCGACGAGCGCCACCGCGGAAGCGGTGTGGTGTGGCGTTCGAAGGGGACGCTTGCCCCAATCCTCGAGGCGGAAGCGGCCCGTGAGCGAATGCACGGCGGCCGATTCCAGCGACTCGTCCTCGGACATCGGCGGTAACAGTCCCGGGAGCCGCTGCGCGAGCATCGACTTGCCCGTGCCCGGTGGTCCGAGCATGAGCAGGCTATGCGCGCCTGCGGCGGCGACTTCCAGCGCGCGCTTGGCACCCGCCTGTCCGCGGACATCGGCGAGATCCGGCGTTCCTTCGTCGTGGCGAGACGTTGCGTTGGGTGCAACGGATCGGGGGAGCAGCTCGCGGCCGGTCAGATGCGCGCACACCGCGAGCAGGCTCCGCGCCGGATGAACCACTGCATCTCTCACCAGCGCAGCTTCCTCGGCGCTTGCAGCCGGTAGCACGAACGCCCGTCCGTCGCGGTGTGCCTTGAGCGTCATCGCCAACGCGCCGCGGATCGGGCGCAAGTCACCGGTGAGCGCAAGCTCTCCGGCGAACTCGTAAGCGGCCAGTGGCGCCGCGGGAAGCTGGCCGGTCGCCACGAGGATGCCCAGCGCGATCGGCAGATCGAAGCGCCCGGATTCTTTCGGCAAGTCGGCCGGCGCCAGGTTGACCGTGATTTTCCGGCGCGGAAATTCGAACTCGGCGTTCTGCAGTGCGGCCCGCACGCGCTCCCGGCTTTCCTTGACTTCGGTATCCGGCAGACCGACCAGGTTGAAGGCGGGCAAACCCGTCGCGAGATGGACCTCGACCGCGACAGGCGGCGCATCGAGACCGGAAAGGGACCGGCTGTGGAGGACGGCAAGAGGCATAGTTCGGTCCTAGCCGTGCACGACCGGGGCGCACAGGCCTACTTGTCTTTCGTGCGCACCCGACCGACCTCTCGTCCTTCCAGCTCCGTCACCCGCGCTTCGAGCGCCTCGAGCTTCTCCCGGGTGCGCGCCAGGACCCGCGTCTGAATCTCGAAGTCCTCGCGCGGCACGAGGTCCAGACGTTGCAGTCCGCTTTGCAACATCGCCTTGACGTTCTTCTCGGCGTCCTTCGCGGGAGAGG
>VBCL01000563.1:0-1384 GCA_005888865.1 Betaproteobacteria bacterium
CTCGGCCACCTGCCTGCGTGCAGCGCGCGAGCGTCCTGCGACACCGATCGTCACCGGGCTTCGAGCGATTCCCAGGCAGGCTAGTGTCCACGCCGTTCGCCGCGACCGATGCGCAATTCGGCCCCTGGAACCCGGGGATTCAATCGCAGGTTCCCGCGCGCCTTCGCCACTATTGCACGATCTTTCGACCGGAAAACGTCTTCACCCGCGTTGCCGACGCCGAGGAATTGCGTGACCTCACCGGCCTGGAATTCGGAGAGCTCGTCACCTTCCGACCGCGGCGGCTGGCCCTGCATGAAGTGCTGATTCGCGTGACCGCCGATCTATCCGTTCCCGATGGATCGCGCATCGAAGATCTTGGCATCAACTTCCGGAAGATGACGCGCTCGCTCCTCGAACGCTGCATCGAGCCCCGAATGAGCGAGATCGATGCGATCTACGATGCCGCGAGGCGCCGGTTGTCCGAGATAACTCACCCGCCTTCTTGCCGCGCCTGCCACCGTTTCCGAGCCCCCGCTGCGAACGCGGAAGCGTGAGTTGCCGGGCCTCTTCAAACGCGGGAACGCGCTTGCACCACCCTCGGACTCCGACGGACGCGACCAGCGGCAGCTCATCGCGGCATGGGAGACGAAGGCGCGCTCCCCGGGTTACGGACCGGAGGAAGCTGCATGCCGCGCTCTTTCGACTGTTGTATCGGCGCTGCTCGTCCGCCACGGCCGCCTCTGGGGGAGCCGCGAGCTGATTGCCTCGCTCGTCACTGATATCGCCTGCAACGATTTCGGAGGCGCGGAAATCGGCCGGGTGATCGAGCCGTGGCTCATCGATGCCGCCAGGATCGAAGGCTATAGCCTCCTGCCGCGGCAAGAGCACCCGGTCGTCATGAATACCAAGGGGCCCTCTGCCTCGGGCAAGAGCACGTTGCGTCCGCTGCAGAAGAGGCTCGCCGGCGACATCGGCGTGACGTGGAGCGAATTTGCGCTTATCAGTCCAGACATCTGGCGCAAACAATTGCTCGACTACGACACGCTCGGTCCTGTCTACAAGTACGGAGCCTCCTTCACGGGAGAAGAACTGCACATCGTCGACCAGAAGCTCGATCGCTACATGGCGCGGAAATCCGAGCGCGGAGACATGTCGCACCTCCTGATCGATCGGTTTCGGTTCGACAGCTTCGCTCCCGATTCGGACGAGGCGGGAAGCAACCTGTTGACCAGGTTCGGTCAGATCGTCTATCTCTTTTTCATGATCACACCCCCTGCTTCGCTCGTGGAACGCGCCTGGGACCGGGGGCTCGAGTTCGGCCGCTACAAAGCCGTCGACGACACGCTCGCGCACAGCGTCGAGGCGTACTCGGGAATGCCGCAGCTCTTCTTTACCTGGATTC
>VBCL01000563.1:1427-2610 GCA_005888865.1 Betaproteobacteria bacterium
AATGACACGTTGAATGTCCTGGACGTCAAGTGCGTGCTCCACGTCGAACGCTACCGCAGGGTAAACATCGACGCCACCGCTCCGGAGTTTCTCTACAGCGACGAGAGCCTCTTGACGCCAGAGAACAACACGGGCTTTCTCAGGCAATGTATCGATCGGTTTCGTGAGATCAACTTCGCGGATCAGAACAGCGAACGCATCTATCTGCGCATTGTTTCAGGAAGCCCAGCTTGGGCTGATCGAGAAGTGCTCGAGCAGGCGACGTCGAACCCCGACACGCGCGCAGGCCTGCTCGCCGCGGTGTCGACTGTTTCTGATCGCGCGCTACCGGGTCCGGATCGGCCAACGTATCTCGACGACATCGCCGGTGCCGAGCGCGCACACACCCTCGGGCGCCGGGGAGCCTCGGCTCGGCAGTGATGAACGCAGCCGCATTGGCATCGCCGGTCCAGGTGGAGCCTTTTGACCAATTCGGCTATTTTGGCCCAATTGCGATACAATAGACGCGGTCTGCTCACGAAGGAGTTTGCTGCCATGCCCGCTGTGCTCCGCCGTGCTCGTTCCCGTCGCGGCAAGCTCGCCGACGCGCCGCAAGTCTCGGCCAGCGAGGCGAAGAACAGCTTCGGGCGTGTCCTCGATCGTGTCGCGAGGGAAGGTCGGGTCGCCATCACCAAGCACGACCAGCCTTGCGCGGTTTTGATCTCCATCGACGAGTACCGTGCGTTGGTGGGAGCCGAGGCGGTCACTCTCGATACCCTGTCCGACGAATTCGACGCGCTGTTCGAGCGCATGCAGGAGCCGGGCGTCGCCGCCGCCATGCAAAAGGCATTCGCGCTGACGCCCGCCCAGCTCGGTCGTGCCGCGATCAAGGCGGCCGCGCCGACGACGGCCCGGCGCGCAGCGGCCAAGCGCGTGCACCGCGCGCGTGGCTGAGGCGCCCCGCGCCGCGAGATCAGGCATCGTCTACGTCCTGGCCGGCTGCAACGGCGCCGGAAAGAGCAGTATCGGTGGCGCCGCCCTGCGCCAATCCGGCAGCGACTTCTTCGATCCGGACGAAGCTGCCCGGCGCATCGACGGAGCCAATGCCGCGCGAAAGCCTCGGCTAACACAAGCGCAGATCAACGGGGCCGCCTGGAACGAGGGGCGGCGGCTGTTGCAGCGGGCGATCGACGAGCGCGCCGCT
>VBCL01000170.1 GCA_005888865.1 Betaproteobacteria bacterium
CCGTGTTGCGGAGTGCGGGCTCGGCGGCGAATGTGGTCAGGATCGCTGCCGCGTAGTCCTGCCAGTCGGTCACGGCGTGAAGATAGCCGCCCGGCTCGAGTCGCAGCGCAAGCTGGCGAACGAAACCCGGTTGCAGCAGTCGGCGCTTGTGGTGCCTTTTCTTGGGCCACGGATCGGGGAAGAAAATGTGAATGCCGGCGAGCGCGTCCGCCGGAATCATCTGCGTCACGACCTCCACCGCATCGTGCTGGACGACGCGCACGTTGGTGAGCCCCCGTTCGTCGATCCGCTTGAGGAGGCTCCCGACCCCGGGCCCGTGCACGTCGACCGCGAGGAAGTCGTGACCGGGCATCGCCTCGGCGATCGCCGCCGTCGACTCGCCCATCCCGAACCCGATCTCCAGGACCGTCGGCGCCTTGCGGCCGAACACGCCTTCGAAGCCGAGCGGCGCCGCCGCGAAAGCAACGCCGAAGCGCGGTAGGAGGAGCTCCCGCGCACGCTGCTGCGCCGGAGAGAAGCGTCCCTGGCGCACCACGTAACTGCGAATGGGTCGGCGGGGGGATTCCACACGCGATTCGGTCATCGGTTCGACGCTCAGGGCACTCGCTTCCAGCCCGGATCGTCGAGTTTTCGCTCTGCGGTTCCCGTTCCGTCCGGCCCGGCGTATTCGAAGCTCAACGTCGCCGTGTCCTTCCATTTCGCGACCGCGTCGGTCCAGGCCGCGCCCGGCGACCAGACGAGCTCCTTGCGGATGCCCTCGCGCGTCACGCCCCAGACGACGACCTCATTGGTGCATCGAGCCTCGCAGATATCCGCAGTAACGAGGTGCTGGCGATCGGGGGCGAGCTGCGGTTCGGTGGGCAACTCGATCCGCCGGTTGGTTGTCCGCTGCAGCAGCGTGAAGGTCGTGTTGTCGCCGGCGGTTGTGTAGATCACGACCGCGTTGATACCGTCGAGATAGTCCCAGAGGCTGTACGAGCGGCCGTTGACGACGTCATCGCTATCGGTGAAATTGGTGCTCCCCGACGGATAAAGCGACACCGACAGCACGTTGCCCTCGCGACGGGCGAGATTGGGCAGACGCTTGAGCTGTACGGCTTCGACCAGTCGCCCGCAGTGCGCCGGGTCCTCGGCTTGCGCACAGACCTCCGAGAGCTCGGTGTTCGACACCGGCGCACCGAGCGCGAGCACGGTGAACGCGCAGCCGGCCGCTACGGCGAACGCGCGCAGGGTGCGCATTTCAGCCGATGAGGCCGGAAGTCGGCGAACTGGGGCTCGCGGTGTAGAACTTGCGCGCCATGCGGCCGGCACGGAACGCCTCGCGCCCGGCTTCGACCCCTTTCTTCATTGCACCGGCCATCAGGATCGGATCCTGCGCAAGGGCGATTGCGGTGTTCATCAGCACGCCCGCGCAACCGAGCTCCATTGCGATCGCCGCGTCGGACGCGGTGCCCACGCCTGCGTCGACCAGGACCGGCACCTTCGCCTGCTCGATGATGAGCTTAAGGTTCCAGGGGTTGAGGATGCCAAGGCCCGAGCCGATCAGCGACGCGAGCGGCATCACTGCCACGCAGCCGATCGATTCGAGCTCGCGCGCCATGATCGGGTCATCCGAGGTATAGACCATGACCTCGAAACCATCCTTGATGAGAATCTCGGCGGCGCGGAGCGTCTCCCGCACGTTGGGGAAGAGCGTGTGCGGGTCGCCCAGCACCTCGAGCTTGACCAGCGTGTGTCCGTCGAGGAGCTCGCGTGCGAGCTTGAGCGTGCGCACCGCGTCCTCAGCGGTGTAGCAGCCGGCGGTGTTGGGCAGCAGGGTGAACTGCGGCGGGGGCAGATAGTCGAGGAGCGACGGCTCATCGGGATTCTGGCCGATATTGGTCCGGCGAATCGCTACGGTCACGATCTCGGCGCCCGATGCGTCGATCGCGGCGCGCGTCTGCGCGAAGTCCTTGTACTTTCCGGTGCCGATCAGAAGCCGCGACCGGTACGCGCGGCCGGCGATGACCAGCGGATCGAGATGCGCCAGGGCGATATTCTCGTTGGGAGCGTTCATTGGGACGCTACGCTTGGCTCGCTCGGTTCGCTCTAGCCGCCGCCGACCGCTCGGACGACTTCGATGCGGTCGCCTGCGGCGAGCGGCGTGTCGCTGTGGCGACTTCTGGGCACGATCTCTCCGTTGCGCTCGACGGCGATCCGCTTGCCCTCCAGCGCGAGCTCACGGATCAGGTCAGCGACGGTTGCCCCGTTCCCGCAGACGCGCGCGGAGCCGTTGACGACGATGGAAAGCACGGCAACTGAGCGATCGGACGACGATGATCAGGGTTGATTCTAGCACGCCGGCAGTGCCGAGGAGACCCGATGCCGGCCACCCTGGTTACTGCCTGTACCGGCGCATCGCCTGATGCAGGAAGCGCATCTGCTGCTCGAAGCGCTTGCACGCCTCGCACCAGAGGAGGTGCAGCCGTATCCGCAGATACAACGGCAGAGGGACACTGCCGTCCTGCATCTGCGAGATCGCCCGGCTCGCGTCCTTGCACGAAATCAGTCGGCCCAATTGGCGCAGCATCCGCGGGTCAGGTGGCCCGGCCGGCCTGAGCGAACCAGTTCTGCTCCAGGCATTGGCGGAGCGCCATCCTGGCCCGATACAGGATGACCCACAGGTTGGTCGAGGTGATCGCGAGTTCCTTACAGATCTCGTCGCTGTCGAGCTCCATGACCTCGCGCATCATGAATACCCGGGCGGTGTTGGCAGGCAGCTTCTCCAGGCAGAACTGCACGATGTCCATGAACTGAGAGCGCGAGAGCGCCGACTCCGGGTCGCCCCACTCGGCCGGCGGGTTGTCCCAGTGGCCGGACTCGTCGAAGAGCGCGTCCATGTCGTCGAGCTGGCATTCGTCTTCGAGCACGGCAAACGCCGGCTCGCGCGTCTTGCGGCGGATCGCGTCGACGATCTTGTGCTTGAGGATGCCGGTGAGCCAGGTCTTGAGGCTCGAGCGACCGGAGAAGCCTTTCGCGCCCTGCAGCGCCGCGACCAGCGTGTCCTGCACCACGTCCTCGGCGAGATCGTTGTCGCGCAACTGCAGCACCGCGACGCGGAGCAGGTAACCGCGATGGCTGTTGCAGCGCGATGCGAAGTCGGAATCAGTCATCGGCGGCGAACATCATAAGGGCAAATCGTGACCAAGCCTAGGCACAAGGGGCAAGGGCCCGCGCTACGCGTCGACCCTGCGATTGCATGCGCGACAGTACCGACAGGCTCCTAGAACGAGCGCGACAGGACCAGCACGATGCTGTTTCGCCTTCCCGTCGTCGCAACGGGGTACAGGGTGTTGTGCGAGCTGATGCCCACCCAGGCGAGCTGGACGTTGAACGGGTCCAAGTCGAGCGCCACGCCGACGCTGCCGTCGAATACCCGGTGGTCGGGTCGACGGTTGTAGCTGTCCTCGCTGTTGTTCCAGAGGGCGCCTCCGTGCGCGATAAGACGAACGCGATCGACGAGCGGATGCGACGCGTTGATTTCGCCGTAGATCGCGTTTGAGTCCTGTCCGAAGTAGCGCGGAGCGTAATACAACCGTGCGCTGACGTTTTCGAAGGCAACCCCCGCGTACGCTTCCGCATAGCTGTAGCTCCGGTCACCCGTGACCACGGAATAATCGGCGCCCGCTTCCCAGCTCAGCCCGGACGGGTCGCGTTTCGCATAGCCGACGAAGGACACCGCCTGCACTTCTCGACTTGTCGCGTCGCCTAGCCGGACGGTCGACGCGAATGCACCGCCGTACCATCCCGACGCATCGTCATAGGCAAGGGCAATTTGCGCCGCGGGTTTGTGGTGGCTCAGAGAAATGCCGCGAAAGCGGTAATCCGAAACAACGCTCGCGCTGCCGGAGAACTGGGCGAAGACGTCTGCGGAAACGAACAGGAACCAGAGCCCTACGCTGCGGTGCGACCGGGGGCTCTCAACGCGGTGGCGGCGAGTCACGCGCGGCCGTGCACGCACAGGCACAGGTTCCTGTCGCCTTTCCCACGGCCCCGCAGGCATCGACGATAACGTGGCGGTCCGCCGCCGCGCCCGGCGCCATCGGAGGCGCCAGGGCATCGCGCAATTGCTGTGGCCGCAGTTCGGGAGCGAGCTCACGCAGCAATGCCACCAGACCGGTCACATGTGCCGCAGCAAAGGACGAACCCGTAACGAAGCCCCATTTTTGATCGACGAGCGTCGTTGGAATGTCTCGACCCGGGGCCAGCAGAATGTCTCCGGCAACATCGTGCCCGTCATCCCCCGCCACCGCAAGCACTCCGCGGTGAGAAGCGGGAAACCCGCCATCGCCGACGTCCGGGTTGGCTGCGCCGACGATCGTGATGCCGCGCGACAACGCCGTATCGAGGAGCCGCTCGAGCAGCCGATCGCGCGGCCCTCCGAGGCTGAGGTTGATTACCTGTGCCTTCTCCTCGAGCGCGAACTGCAGAGCCTTCGCCAGGGTGAAGCTGCTGCAAAAGGCTATCTCGCCGGACGCCGCGGCAGGCCAGCACGCACGCAGCGCCAGCAACCTCGCTTCGGGCGCGATTCCAGCGATGCCCAGGCCGTCATCGGCATGTGCGGCGATGATCCCGGCAACTGCGGTCCCGTGCGTTTCGGCAACGTTGCCGCGACCGTCCACGAAGTTCCGCGCCACGGCCACGCTTCCGGTCAGATCAGGATGGTCGATTTCGACGCCGGTGTCGATCTCGGCCACCCGAACGCGTTTTCCCGTGGCGATCCGGTGCAACTCGTCCAGATGCCAGGCCTTGGCGCTCGGTTGCAATGGATACAGAGGATCGTTGTGCGCGAGCACGCGAAACACTTGCATCGACTGTGCCGATTCGACACGCGGATCCCGCGACAGTCTGTCGACGATCTGCGCGAGCGGGCCGTTGCCCTGGGCTTCCATGACGAAGCAGTCGATGCCGAGCGCGGGCATGGGCCAGCCATCGATGACCTTGAGGCCGTACTGGCTCGCCAGGCCTTCGGCAACCTGCCGCCGCCCGTCGCGGCCGACACGCCAGTCGAGGCTGCCGGCATAGTTGGCGTCGG
>VBCL01000171.1 GCA_005888865.1 Betaproteobacteria bacterium
TCATCGTGCAGATCGAAACGATGACTGCGTTCGACCAGCTCGAGGCGATCGCGGCGGTGCCGGGTGTGGATTCGATCTTCATCGGGCCCGCCGATCTGTCCGCGTCGATGGGTTTTCTGGGCGACATGGGCAACTCGGCGGTGCAGGAAAAGCTCCGCGCGGGTGCGCAGACCTGCAAGCGGCTCGGCAAGCCCTGCGGCATCGTCGGCGCCAATCCGGAGATCGTTGCCAACTTCCTCGACTACGGCTTCTCGTGGGTGGCGGTCGGTTCGGACCTGGCAATGCTCGCCAGTCGCGCGACCGAGTATCTGGGCGCCGTGCGCAACAAGATCGGCGCGGCGAAGGTCTAGGCAACGCTCCGCGCTTGTGACCACGACGCTGGAACTTTCCGCCGGCCCGGCGCGCGTCGTCCTGGCGCCGGACGTCGGTGGCGCGATCGCCGCGTACGAATGGCACGGCAAGCCGGTTCTGCGGCCAACGCCGCGGGATGCGCTGGCCGCAGGCGACGTGCAGCGGTTTTCGTGCTATCCGCTGATTCCGTTTTCCAATCGGATCGCCGACGCGACCCTGCACTGGCAGGGCGCTTCGTATCCGCTTCCGCGCTATCTCGCCAATCACCCGCATGCGATCCACGGCAACGGATGGCGCCGCGCGTGGGACGTCGTCGAGCAAGCGCCGACACACGCTGCGCTCGAGCTCGTACACACCGCGGCCGGCGAGAGCGCGCACGAATGGCCGTTTGCCTATAACGCACGACAGGTCTTCGATCTCGCCGACGACGCGCTTGCGATGACCCTTGCCATCGAAAACAGCGGCGATGCGCCGTTCCCCTTCGGGCTCGGCTGGCATCCGTTCTTCCCGCGCACCGCAGCGACGGTGCTTTCCTTCACCGCCGTAAGCGTATGGCAGACCGATGCGCTCGTGATGCCGACGATGCTCGAGCGCGTGTCGACGGCGTGGGATTTCGCGTTGCCGCGACCGATCGCCAGGACCACACTCGACCACTGCTTTACCGGGTGGCAACCGCCCGCGACGCTACGCTGGCCGGAGCGGGACCTGGTTGCAACCATCAGCGCTGACGCCGCCTGCACCTACCTCGTCGTCTACGTGCCAAAGGATCGCGACTACCTCGCGATCGAACCGGTCACGCACATGACCGATGCGTTCAACCGCGCCGATGCAGGCGAACCCGATACAGGAACGCGCGTGCTCGCGCCCGGTGCGACGTTTTCTTGTACGATGCGTCTTTCCGTCTCGAGCGATTCCGAAGATGCCGGCGGCGTTTGAGTGTGTGCTCGACGTCAAGGCGAGCCTCGGCGAATGCCCGGTATGGTCGGTCGACGAGCAGGTTCTCTACTGGGTCGACATCAACGCGCCGTCGCTCAACCGCTTCGATCCGCGCACGGGCCGCAACGCGGCGTGGGCGATGCCCTCCTCGATCGGCTGTTTCGCGTTGCGCCGGAGCGGGGGGTTCATCGCCGCGCTCCGGGACGGGTTCTGGCTGGTCGATCGCGACGGCAAGCCGGAACGCAAGGTCGCCGATGCGCCCTACGATCCGGCGCACCACCGCTTCAACGATGGCCGCGCGGACGCGCGCGGCCGGTTCTGGGCGGGAAGCATGAATGAAAAACGCGATGCCAGTACCGCCAAGCTCTATCGCCTCGATCCTGATTTCACGCTGACGTCGATGATCCCGGGCCTCATGGTGTCCAACGGGCTCGCCTGGAGCCCCGACGGGCGCACGCTCTACCACACCGATACGCCGACGCGGACGATCAACGCCTGGGACTTCGACACCGCGACCGGCGCCATCGCCAATCACCGAGTCTTTGCGCAGTTCACCGGCGAGACCGATCGCCCCGACGGCGCGGCAGTCGATCGTGACGGCTGCTACTGGAGCGCGTTCTACCGCGGAGGCAAGATCGTGCGCCTCTCGCCCCGCGGCGAGGTGCTCTCCGAAGTCCCGCTGCCCGCGATGTGTCCGACGATGTGCGCGTTCGGCGGCTCCGACCTGAAGACGCTGTTCGTGACGACCGCGCGCCAGCATCGCGAGCCGGAGGAGCTCGCCCGCCTGCCTCAATCGGGAGGGATCTTCGCGCTGCACGTCGACGTGCCGGGTCTGCCCGAGCCAAAGTTCGCGGCTTAGCGTTACTGCTCTCCTCGCGCGTGGGAACCCCAACCATGCACCTCGACCCCACCGCGTACTTCCGCCTGACTGCACCGAACAGTCTCGGCACATCGGCGTCGGGTGCCGAGTTCGCGACCAGCACCGGCGACGTGCTTGGTGTAGCGTGCTTCGGCGCGGGCATCTTCCGCATCCGCGTGGGTTCCAGCACCAAACCCGACTATGGACTGGTCGTCGCACGCGCGCAGCGCTGCGAGGTCACTCAATCCGACGAAGGCGTATGGTCATTCGCCGCCGGCGGGTCACGACTCGAGTTCACCGGCGAGCCGCTGAAAATCCGCCTGATGCACGACGAGCACCAACTGCTGACGTCGATCACCGACGAGCATTTCCGTGGCTTCACGCGCCTGCCGGTCATCGGCCGCACGCGCAACGCAGGGCAGTGGCTCGCCGCGTTCGCGCTCGTCTCCGGCGAGCCGGTGTACGGCCTGGGCGAAAAGTTCGGCCCGCTCAACAAGCGCGGCCAGCTCGTGACCTCTCAGGTGGAAGACGCACTCGGCGTGAACGCCGAGCGCTCGTATAAATGCGCGCCGTTCTGCTGGAGCCCGGCCAGCGGAGCCGCGAAAACCGGTGCCTGGGGAATCTTCGTCAATACCCCCGGCCGCGTCACGCACGGGGTCGGCCATCCAGACTGGTCGCATCGCTCGTACGTCACTGTGGTGGACGACGAGGCGCTGGATCTGTTCCTGATCGCCGGCCGTGATCCTGCGCAGGTGCTCGAGCGCTACACGACGCTGACCGGGCGCGCGCCGAAGGTCCCGTTGTGGAGCCTGGGCTTGTGGGTTTCGCGCGCGTACTACCGAACGCCCGACGAAGCGATCGCTGTCGCCGAACAATTGCGCGCGCGGAAAATCCCCTGTGATGTGCTCTCGCTCGACGGCCGCGCGGTCTGGGACGTACAGACGCGCTTCGATTTTCGCTGGGATCAAACCCGTTATCCCGATCCGGCGGCAACGCTCGCGCGGCTGAAGCAACATGCGCTCAAGATCTGCGTCTGGGAATATCCGTACGTATCTGTTCACTCTCCGCTCTTCGCTGAGCTCGCAGAGAAGGGCTTCCTCCTCGATACTGCGACCGGCGATCCCTACGTGTTCGAATGGGACATGGCGCCGGCAACCTCGCCGTTCTCCGGTGCGCTGACGCCGCTGCCGCCATCGGGCATCGTCGACTTCACCCATCCCGACGCGTATGCCTGGTGGCGCGACGCGCACGAACCGCTGTTCAAGGCCGGCGTCGATGTCATCAAGAGCGATTTCGGCGAGCACGTACCTGACGACGCGGTCGCCTTCAACGGCGATCGCGGCGCGCGATTGCACAACGTCTATCCTCTGCTCTACAACCGTTGCATCTACGACGCGACCCGGAAATTCACGTCGACCGACGGTCAGCCTGTGATCGTATGGAGCCGCGCGGGTTGGGCCGGCAGCCAGCGCTACCCGGTCCAGTGGGGAGGCGACCCGCAGAGCGATTGGGAAGGCCTTGCGGCAAGCATCCGCGGCGCGCTGTCGTGGGGTATGAGCGGCGGTCCGTATCACGCGACCGACATCGGCGGCTTCTACGGCTCCGAGCCGCCGGCTCCGGAATTGTATTTGCGCTGGTTGCAGATGAGCGTGTTCAGCTCGCACATGCGGCTGCACGGGCTGAGTCCGCGCGAGCCCTGGGCATTCGGCGAGGAAGCCGAGCGCATTGCCCGGCAGTGGATCGAGTTCCGCTACCGGTTGTTGCCGTACCTGAGCTCGGTGATCGCGCAGGCGACGGCGACCGGGCTACCCGTCATGCGCGCGATGCCGTTGGCGTTCCCGGGGAACGCCCTCACGCGCGCCTACGAGACGCAGTTCATGTGCGGCGATGCGTTGCTCGTCGCGCCGATCGTCGCGCCCGGCGGCGAGGTCGAGGTCGCGCTGCCGCCCGGCGCGTGGTACGACCTCGCGAGCCGGCAGCGGCTGGCGGGCCGGCAGGTGATCCGTTACCGCGCGACGCTCGACAAGTTTCCGGTATTCGGCCGCGAAGGGTACGCGTTGCCGCTGGGCCCGATCGTGCAGAACACGGGCGAAATCGATCCCGCGGCGCCGGTCGCGGGGCTGTATCTCTTCGGCAAACCGGCGCAACCGCTGGAAGGCTTCGCGCAAGCGAAGATTGCCATCGTCGAAGGCGGCGCGACCGCCACCGTCTCGGCGAGCGTGGACATCGAGGTTTTCGGCGACTCGGCTGGTATACGTATCGAGAGGATGTAGGGGCTTATGACCAATATCTTGAACCACAGAGGACGCAAAAGTAGGGTCAGACTCGACTTTCCTACAGGATCAGCAAACGAGCACCGTCGCGAATGAAAGTCGAGTCTGACCCTACTTTTCCCCACAATGAACACACGACCGACCATCGCAGTGACCATCGGCGAGCCCGCAGGCATCGGCCCGGATCTTTGCGTACGGCTGGCCGAGCGCGCCTGGCCGGCGCGCCTCGTGCTGATCGGCGACATCGAGCTCTTGCGTGACCGTGCCCGGCGTCTCGGCGCAGGCGTCCGCTTCACGCCGTATAGCCTCGGCGGAAGCGCTTCGGCGACGGCGCTGGAGGTCGCGCACTTCCCGGTCGCGGCGCCCGTCGTCGCGGGACGGCCGGACCCGGCGAACGCCAAGGCGGTCGTGGCCACGCTCGATGCCGCGCTCACCGGCTGCACGTCGGGCGAATTTGCCGCGATGGTGACCGCACCCGTGCAGAAGAGCGTGCTCAATTACGCCGGCATTCCGTTCACTGGCCACACCGAGTTCCTCGCGGAACGAACCGGCACCCGGCGCGTGGTGATGATGCTGGTCGGCGGGCCGCTGGAACGCATGCTTCGCGTTGCGCTGGTGACGACACACCTGCCGCTCTCCGCGGTTCCCGCGGCGATCACGCAACCGGCGATCGAGGAGCTCCTGCTGATCGTCGCCGCCGATCTCACGAACAAGTTCGGCGTCGCGAAACCGCGGATCGCCGTCTGTGGTTTGAACCCCCATGCCGGCGAAGGCGGGCTCCTCGGTCGCGAAGAGATCGACATCATCGCGCCGGCGATCAAGGCGGCTCGGGCGGCGGGGCTGGACGTCGTCGGGCCCATCCCGGCCGACACGGCGTTCGTTCCATCGCTCCTCGCCGAGTTCGACTGCGTGGTCGCGATGTACCACGACCAGGGGCTCCCGGTGCTCAAGCACGCGAGCTTCGGGCATGGCATCAACATCACGCTCGGCCTGC
>VBCL01000172.1 GCA_005888865.1 Betaproteobacteria bacterium
ATTCTCCGTGTGGATTCGATCGCCGACAGCGAACACCCGCTCGCGCCCCGCGATGGTCACGCATTGCGTGCGGCGGGCCTCGAGGTGCATCTCGACGCGGCTTTCACGCCCGTTGTAGAAGGCGACGTGCGCGAAGGCAGCCGGATCGAATCCACTCTCGAGCAGCGCATTGATGTGATTCAAGACGTTTCGGTTGAACGCCGCCGTCACCCCCAGTGTATCGTCGTACGCGGCAGCGAGCGTTGCCCCATCCTTGGGCGCGTCGACGCCGATCAGGAGGCCGCCGCCGCGGCTGCAAAAATCATGGACCTGCGCCAGCAGCTCGAGCGCGTCGCCGGGCGCGAAATTGCCGATGCTCGACCCCGGATAGAAGAAGGTGACCGGTCCGGCATCGAGGTCGGCGGCAAGATCGAGCCTGCGCGAAAAATCGGTAATCACTCCGCTGAACTCGACCTCGGGATGCGCAGCGGCGAGCCGCGAGAGCGCCGGCTCGACCGCCGCCGCGGCGATGTCGACCGCGATAAAGCGCCGGGGCCGCAGCGCCGCGAGCCACGATTCGCCCTTGCGACAGTCCCCGGCACCGAGATCGACGAACTGCCGGTGCTGGCCGACGACCGCGGCGATCGTCTCGCGATGCGCCGCGAAGATCGCACGCTCGGTACGTGTAAGGTAGTACTCGGGCAGCTCGCAGATGGCCTCGAAGAGGGCGCAACCCAGCGCGTCGTAGAAATACTTCGGCGGAATCGTCGCCGGGTCAGCCAGCAGGCCTTCGATGAGCTCGCGGCGCTCGTTGCGCGCCTGCGGACGCCACGGCCCGATGAGGCGGTTCGTGAGCCGGAAATCTGCGCGTGCCCCACCTTCGGCATCCCGTTGCGGGACCGTTGCCCATTGCGCCATCACGCCCCCTGGTTGAAGTCGTATCATAAACGTAGGCAGAGCTTTGAAAAACTTACATTGCCGGCAGGTTACGCCCGCTCACCATGATCAAGAACGCCGCTGCAGGCGAAGCCACTGCACGTGAGGAGAATTGCGACGCCGAGGCACGCATGAATCCTTGCCGGCGTCGCGCCGTAGTGTCAGTTAGTCGCAAATCCCGTGCCTGAACTTACGTTGGCTCGAACCGGATCACCGCTCGATTCGCGCATCGGCCTTTTCCGGGGCGCGGACCTGCGCCTCACGACCGGGCAGTGCAGCGATTGCGCGACGATCCCGCAGGCACTGTGGTACTTCGCCGACGAAACAATCGCGGTGCCGCGCCCCGGTCTCGCGGCCGCGAACTTCACGCGCGGCGTCACCGCGTGGGACGATCTCCGACAATGGGCCGGCACCCACGCACTCGATGGGAGACTCGATGCGCCCCCGCTGTTGTGGATCGGATCGCCCGAGATCGTGCGCGGCGCACGACTGTCCGTGGACGGCAAGACGCTTTCGGCGAACGGGCACGATTGGTCGTTCGCACCGGTGCCGAAGATTCCGCTCAACCGTTCGTACTACGACGAGAGCTCGTCGGCGTTTCTCGCCGCGCGACGCTTGAGCTTGCGCGGGAGTGCGCGCGCCGGGACGTTCACTGCACGCACGATCTGGCCCGAGGACTTCCGGCTCGACGAAAACGCGCCGCTCCAGGCCATCGACGCCGCGCCCGCCGCACTGCGCGCGCTGATCCGCGGCGAGCCGCGCGGCGGTGCGCAGCGCCCGTTCGCGGCAACGGCGCTCTGGGAACGAAGCCCCGGTGCGGCGCGGCGCTGGACCGACGCTCCGGCGCTTGCCGTGATGCTGAACGGGGCGCAAGGCGACGACGATGAGGCGCACGGCGGGCATTTCGCGTTGGTGACCGGACGCGTCGGCGCCGGCGGCGCGATCGGTGACTGGATCGCCAACAATTTCTACACGCTCGACGCCGAAAGCGAGAAAGGCATCCTCGCCGCGATGGTGCCGCTGGACAATTACCTCGCCGATCTCAACAGCGGTCAGGCGTGGTATCGGCCCTCGTACCTCCTGGTCGCGGTCCTGAAGGACGAGCGCGTGCCGTGCCGGGTGCAGGCCGCGTTCGAGCGCGTCTACAACCACTTCTATCGGCACCAGCTCGTCTACCGGCACGCGACGATGAACTGCGCCAGCATCAGCGTCGATGTGCTGCGCGCGATCGGGTGGAACGTGCCGGCGCGTGGCGCGACGAGCTGGTCAGCCGCAGCGCTGGGGCTCCCCTATTTCGCGCTTCGCGACCGAAGCGTCGAAAAGGCCGCCGATACCTTCGATTATCTGACCGAGGATCAGACGCGGCTATTTCCGGCAGCCGCGTTCGAGGACATCGGGGCTGACCTGTTGCAGCTCGCCACCGGAAAACTCGCCCGAGCGCGGACCGCTTTGGAAAACGCGCTGGCCGAAGACCTGGAGGCATTGGTCTTTCTGCGCGTGCCGCAGCTTCCGTCCTCGCGGGCGTGGGGTGACTATCCCATCGTGACGGCGTGGGAGTACCGCGACCGCTTTCCGAGCGACCGGTCCAAGGCGAAGATCATTCCCGTCCCGCCGCGGCCGTTCCCCGACGCGTTGTGGGATGACGACCTTCTGCCGTCACCGTCGCCCCGCTCGGACCTTGCTCTGGCTGTATGGGCCGCGCTGAGCGTGGTCGGCATTCCGTGGCTGCTCCGGCGCCGGCGGCGAACCTCTCAATAGAGCTCGTACTCGATCTCGAAGCGAACCGTCGTGTCCGGCGTGTTCTTGTTCAACCCGAACAGTACTGCAGCGTCGTATTTGAGCTTGTTGCGCGTTCCGATGGGAATCTGACCGAACAATGCCGGCCCGATGTTGCTCTGCGTCTCGTGGCCGAAGTCATTGGTGCGGCCGAGCGTGCCGAAGCCCTGGAGCCCGGGCTCGAAGCGCGGATTGCCGCGCCACTTCACCTGCCATTCGTAGTTGATCGCAGCGCCGGGTTCAGCGCTCGAGCCCAGCTCGCGCTCGAAGAAGACGTTGAGATTGCCCTGGAACGCGTCGATCTCCTTCTGGAACATCGGACCAAGCGCGATGGCGTTGCGGCGCGCCGGATGATCGTACGCGAGCTCCGCGAAAAGGCCCAGGTCGAGCCAGTACTTCCCGGGCTCGGTCAGCGCAAAGATGTTCTCCCACTCGATTTCGTCGAGCTTGTACGACGCGTTGGGCACGCGGGTCGTGCCGATGCCAAGCTCGGTCTTCCACCACGACGTGACGCCATAGCCAATCTCGCCGATGAATTGGCGCTCGCGATCATCTTCGCTGTCGCGCCACCATTGGTACCCGCCGAGGAGCTCGAACTCCACCTCACCCTGCACGACGGATGGCAGATGCACCTTGGCCGCGGGATCGGCTTTCGCGCCGGAGGCCGATAGCAGGAGTCCGGCGACTACCACACACGCGGTCAGGCCGCGTCGGTAACTTTCTTTCTTGGTCTTCCCCATACCCTCATCCCGATGGCGATCAATGCGCCGGTCACGACATAGAACACGACCTGAACCCCTGCGGGACGCGCGTCGTAGCCGACGAGCGCATGCAGGGTTTGTCCCAGCAGCGAGTGGTCGGACAGCAACGTGGAGCTATCCCACAGCCGCGGCCCGAGTGACGGCAACAGGTCCGCCTGAACCAGGAACCGCGCGGCTTGCGAGGCCATGCCGGCGGCAAGCAGGAGCAGCAGCCAGTTGGTGGCGGTGAAAAAGTGACGAATCGGAATTCGGAGCAGACCAAAGTAAAGCGCGAACCCGGTGGCAACGCCGCCGGCTACGCCGAGCGCGATGCCACCCGCGATGTCGACCCAGCCGGATCCGCCGGCCGCCTGCGCGAACAGGAACAGGACCACTTCCGAGCCTTCACGCAAGACCGCGAGCGCGACGACAATCAACAACGCGGCGAGCGGTCTGCGCCCGACGGACACCTCGGCGCCGAGCGCGTGCATCTGCATCGCGATTTCCCTGCCGTGCGTCGCCATCCAGATCGCGTGCCAGCCGATCATCACGACCGCGGCGAAGAGCACGCTGGCATTGAACAGCTCCTGCCCCATGCCCTCGGCCGCTTCGGCGATGAATCCCGCCGATAGCGCAACGGCGACAGCTCCGAGCACACCGGCGGTCACGCCGGCGCTGACCCAGCGCGTCCGTCCCGGCAGGCCGCGCGTCGCGGCGAACACCACGCTCACGACCAGTGCCGCTTCGAGCACCTCGCGAAAGACCAGCACCGCAATCCCGGCGACCATGGTTTTCTTATTTCGCGATCAGGACACCCTGGGCGGTGTCCTTGTGGAAGTCTCCGAAAAACGGATAGCGACCCGGTTGCAACGGGCCGACGAAGATCGTGATCTGCGCTTTGGGCGGCACGACCTTCTCGCGGTTGAGCTCGTAGCTTTCGAATTCCTCCGCGGTGGCGTCCTGGTTGTCGATGACGAGCTTCACTTTCTTGCCTGCCGGGACCGTGATCTCGGCGGGCTCGAACCTGTGATCGCGGATGACCAGCCGGGCCTCGGCATCCTGACCGACCGCGGCGCCGGCAGTGAGCCCTAGGACCCCGACGACGATAAGGATTGGCAAGGTCTTGGACGTCATGGCCGCACTCCACGCGACTGGTAGCCTTAATAATAATGATTCTCATTAAGCCTCGCAAGTGTCGGGAGACCATCGACGCTTTCTTAGTCGCCGTTCATTGATCCGGATCAAGCCCGGCCCCTTGCAGTCGCTACTGGAGTGAGAGATAATGCGAACTATTCTCATTACCACCTGCCTTTTCACTTTGGACCCGCAGGGTCCACAGCGGGGCAGCCGATCGAGGAGGCCTGAACCGTGTTGCAGATCCTGATCATCACCCTGCGCGAGGGCATCGAGGCCTTCCTGATCATCGCCATCACGGCCGGCATCCTTCGCCAGACCAGGCGCGCGGCGCTCCTGCCCGCGCTGTATTGGGGCACCGGCGTGGCAGTCGTGGCGAGCTTCATCGCGAGCGTCTTCTTCGCCCAGGCGGAGAACAAGCCTCTGTGGGAAGGCTTCCTCGCCGCGGCCGCCGCGATCATGGTCGCGACGATGACCGTGTACATGTGGAAGACCGCTCGCACGATGCGTGCGAGCATCGGCAAGAAGATCGAGCTTGTGACCCACAACAAACCCGGCCACGCCGCATGGTGGGGCGTGTTTTTCTTCGTGCTCCTGATGATCGTGCGCGAAGGGATGGAGACCGCGCTGCTCCTCTCCACGCTCTTTCTCCAGCAGGGCGAGCGCGACATGCTCATCGGCGGGCTCCTCGGCGTTGCCGGCGCAGCGGCAATCGCTTGGGGCTGGGTGCGTTACGGACGCCGCGTCAACCTGCCGCGCTTCTTTCAGGTCACGGCGATCTTCCTGCTGCTCTTCTCGGCGCAGCTCGTCGTCTATACCTTCCACGA
>VBCL01000189.1 GCA_005888865.1 Betaproteobacteria bacterium
CGTTCTGCAGTTCGATACCGTATACCGGCTCGAACGCCTCAGCGGACGTTACGGCGATGTCGAGCTCGAGCGCACCTCACCGCGCACGGTGTACGCGCTGCACCCGCCGGAGCGCGTCGATGCGTGGGCGCTCCTTCGCACGTGGCACGAGTACGTTCCGTGGGCCGATGCACTGTACGGCAGCGCGACGTACGTGCCCATGGCCGATGGCGCCGCCTACGAAGTCACCGTATCGCAGACAGGGCTGGTGGCGCGACCGCTGAACGATGCTGCGCGGCTGGCCGTGGGCGGCTGGCACTGAAGTATGGGAAAAATGGGGTCAGGTTCGATTTTCCGTGATCATGGCGATACGCCCCTGCCGAGCTTCGCCGAAATGACGGACAATCGGGGGAATATCGCGACGGGAAGGGACGTACCAACGGAGACCAGGATGAATCAAGAGACCTTCAACTTAAGCATCCGCAAGTTCCTGAAGATGGTGGGCGTCAACTCGCAGCGTGAGATCGAGCAGGCGGTGACCCACGCGGTCGAAGCGGGCACGATCAAAGGCACGGAGAGCTTTCCTGCGCACGTCACCCTCGAGGTGGCGGGACTGAAGATCAACGTCAAATTCGACGGCGAGATCAAGCTTCAATGACGTCGGGCTTCGAACTAACCTCGCTTCGAGCGGTCAAGACTCCGGGCCCCGCGATGCGCACGTTCAAACCTTCGAGACGCCTTCCTTGCGCGCTGCTGCTGATGCTCGGCATCGGCGGCGCCTGCGCGCAACCGGCGCCGATTCCAGGGCCCGAGACGGATCTCTATGCCGGGACGCGGGAGGTTCGCTGGATCTTTCTCGTCCCGGTAATGAGCATGGAGCGCCACGAGATCGTGGTGCAGGGACCGGGCGTCGCGGTGCACTCGCGACGCTTCGATTACGATGTGCCGGGTCTGAAGACCGAGCGACGGAAGCTTTTCCCGGTCGCGGAGTTCTACTGCAAATACCCGGACTTGCAGCTACCCAACGAGTGCGGCATCGCGTGGCACGATGTCTACGCCGATTTCCCCCAGCTGACGATGCGCCACGAACACATCGACATCGATGTTGCCGAATCGACGACCGAGGAGCGCAGGATTCGCATCGACGTTCCGCGCTGGACCTGGACCGAGCGCACGCTGACCATCGTCGTCCCGGAGCTCACCATCGAACCGACGCCTCCGAGGACGTGGTCACAGGCACCGGATACGATGTTTGCCGATGCGTCGATCGAGCAGGCGCGGGCGACGCTGAACGCGGGTCAGGCCGAGGCAGTGAAGACCATCGATGCGGCGGTCGCAGCCGTGACGTCGAGTATCGCGTCGGTCGAGGCGCAAGGCGCGGATGCGGCCAAGGTGACTTCCGGCGACGGCGCCCGCGTGGATCTGTACGCAACGCGGCAGGCGCTGCTCGACGACAGGGCCCGTCAGGTCGCGCGCTATGCCCAGGTCCGCGCCGAGCTCGATGCCGTACGCAGCGCGCAGGAGCGCGCGATCGAGCAGCGCTGATTTGTCGAGGCGGTTTAGCAGGGTTAAATGCATCAGCCTGTCAAGGCGTCGCCCACATCCGGATCAGGTTGTAGTAGTACGCATAGAGTTGCGTGATCTCCGGCGTCCCCGCCAGCGGTTTTTCGAGGTTCTCTAGCGTCTGGAACATCGCGTAGAGCAGGGCGCGCTGCTGCGCGTCGCGCACCATGCTCTGCGTCCAGAAGATCATGGCCAGCCGCGTGCCGTGTGTTATCCGCGCGACATGATGGACGGTATTCGCCGGGTAAAGCAGCAAGTCGCCCGCCGGAAGCTTTGCGGCGTAGCCGCCCGGCATGACGTCGCTGACGAGCTCGCCGCCGCCGTAGTCGGCCGGATCGGAAAGGAACAGCGTCGCCGATAGATCGACGCGCATCGGTGCGCCGCCGCCCATGATCGCCGCATCGCAATGATCCCCGTAATCCATGCCCTCCGCGTAGCGGTTCATCATCGGCGGACTCATCAGCGCCGGCAGTGCGACGCTGAAGAACCGCGGGTGACGGCGGACCGCACGCAAGGTGATCTCGGCAGCGGCCTGGGCCTCGCGGCTGTCGTGCGGAGCTTCCGTATTGTGCTTGAGGGGGGCGGCGATCGGACCCGCGGTTTTGCGACCATCGTCCCACCGCACGCGAGCCGCGATCGCGCGCAGCTCGATGAGCTCGTCTTCGGTCAATACCGCTTCGAGATGATAGATCATGCGGGACGGTCACCGCGACGACACAACCGGCGCCTGGCGACACAGATCGGGGCATTCTACCGCGCGTAATGACTACGCGGAGCGAACGATTGCGGTCAATCGTCGTCCAGCTGCACCGGCGAATCGTCCTGGAACGCGACCGCGAACGGGCGTGGCAGACGCTCCTTGTTCATGACCATGCGCACGTGGATGAACGAGGAGATCTGGCGCAGCGCGGCGCGAATCTCGTGCGCTGCGTCAGTTTTGGTCATGATGCGTCCCCACCGCGCCCGGCGCGATGTGGGGCGCGGTCGAACGACGACGCCGAGCGATAGTTCCGCGAGGTGTTTGTCTCGGGTCATGTAGCCGCCAAACGGCGCAACGAGCCCGATTTCAAGGGGATTGCGAACCCATTCGGCGTTGACGCGCGCAGCGAGCTCGCAGGCCTTGGCCAGGAGCTGCTTCGCGCGTTCGCGCGGCAACGGCTCGACCACGCGTGCGAACGCCAATTCGACAAACCGCTCGGTGAGACCGTAGTCGGGCTGCATCTCGTTGGGCGGGTCGAGCAGCCCTTCGGCGACGAACTCCTCGATCAGCGCCTTGCCTTCGTCGGCATCGCCGAGTCCGAAGTCCTGGCGGAAGCTGCGCGCGCTGATCCGCGCGCGTTCCGGCGACAGTCCGACCACCCGGGAGAAGGCGCGCGCGGTCGCCGCCCTCAGATTGAGGGGGTCCATCCCGAAGTAGCTGCGATCCGTGACCAGCGTGCGCGCTTTCATGGTTTCCCCGAGCTGCCCATGGCCTTCTATGACAATAGCATAAACGCCGCGGGGAAGGGAAGGGGGCGTGCGCGCTGGGCCCCGACGAGCCCGGTGCCCATCGCTTATCATGGGCGCTCGGCTGACGCTCGATGTGCCGTGCCCCTCGACCCTAATCGTGGAGACCCGAACCATGCCTCGAATCGGACCAATACCGGCGCTGGCCGCGGCGGCGCTGGCGTGCATCGCCGTCATGCTGTCGTCGCCGAGCGCGGCGCAAGCGGCAAAGAGTACCGAGTGCGCCAAGATCGGCATCTGCTATTGCGTGAGTACCGATCTCAAGCCGGTGATCGAGGCGAGGATCGCGCAATTCCGTCAGACCGCCGCCGAGCAGCGCAAGGCCGGCAAGGCGGTGGGCTATCTGTCCGTTCCGTTGTCGCCCGCGGGAGGCGGCTACATGAAGCTCAACTTCGAAGTCGCCGCCGCGGCCAAGGCGGCGATCGAGAAACGCTACGGCGGCGATTTTGTCTGGGTCCTCAATCCCGGCACCGCGGAGCCGCTGCCCAAGGGGTCGGGCGCGGATTACATGCTGATGTGGACCAGCATCCTCGAAGGCCACGACGGCCTGGGCGAGGACTTCGACTTCGTGTACTTCGCCGGACCGCAGGATTTTGCCCGCGTGTTCGAGCTCGACGGCACCGCGGACATGGCCAAGATCGATCAGTACTTCGACAAGCGCGTCAAGACCGATCCCGACCTGGAGAAGGCGATGAAGGCCGGGTTGACCAAGCCGGCGTTCCGGACCTACTACGCGCTCAAGGCGTCGTCCGCATTCAGCAAGGGCGCCCACGACGAATGGAACATCATCCGCGTGATCAACGAGCGCAGACGCAATGAGCAGCGACTCGGCATCCCGGACCAGTTGCCGGTGCTGTTCGACGGGCGCGCCGTGCCCGCCGCCAACTCGGAAACGGTGGTGTCCGACGGCTACGTGGGCAAGTGCAAGATGTAGAGCGTGCGCGCTACCCGGCCAGCCAGCCGGCCAGATCGCGCTTGAGCTTACGCATGTCGGCTTCGCGCGTGTACATCATGTGACCGGCGTCGAAGTAATGATGCTGCACGCGCGCGAGAAGCTCGGGCGGAACGTCGAGTTGCGCCAGCGACCAGTCGGTAGCGCTGTAGGGTGTCCCGAGGTCGTAGTGCCCGCTGGCAACCAATACCCTCAAGTGGGGATTGCGCCGCAGCGCGCGTGAAAGATCGGGGCTGGTGCAGGCGTAGCCGTTGCCCTTCTGGTCGCCGCGGTTCCAGTTCCACTGCTTGTGGGCATCCATCGACAACACTTCGTAGCGTTCGTGGATGTCGACGCCCAGTTGCTCGCTCATGTAAGCGTGCGCCGCCATCGTGTAGGGCGCAGCAATCGCTTCGATGCCGGGATCGAACTCCCATTCGCGCGTTCGGCTCGCGGCCATCGGCCCGGTGACCCGAGCCTCGAGCCGACCGACGATCTGGCCGCGATCGCGCAGCAGCTCGAAGAAAAACGTCTGATCGCTGATGCGAACATTCTTCTCCTCGACCAGCGATGGCGCGAGTCCGGTCAGCTCCGCCAGGCGATTGACCACGCGGCGCCGCGTGGCAGAGGAGAGCCGCGCGCCGGCATGCAGGGCGGCGAGATAGTCCTCGACCACAAAGCCTTCCGCCGCCGCGCGCGCCGCCTCGGGCGACTCGGCAATCGATCCCGACAGCTTGCCATGGTATTGCGCAACACACGCATAGGCCGGCAGGAACAAAGCATAGGGGAGATCGTTGCGGGGCGCGAAAACGATGCTCTGCAGGTCCATCGCGCACGAGACGAGCACGAGTCCCGACAAGGCGACGCCCTGTTCCTGCAATTTCTCCGCCAGCGCAGCGCCGCGGGTCGTGCCATAGCTCTCGCCCGCCACGTACAGCGGAGAGCTCCAGCGGCGATGACGCCCCAGCCATACGCGTATGCATTCGGCGAGCGCGTCCACGTCGCCGTCGACGCTGAGCATCTTCTTGCGCGCCTCTTCGCTCGCGGTGATCGAGTACCCGGTGTGCGGCGGATCGATGAACACCAGGTCGAAGTGCTCGAACCACGAATCCTCATTGTCGGTCACCGTATACGGCGGCGCCGGCATCGTGCCGTCTTCGCGAATGGCCACCCGCTTCGGTCCCAGCGCGCCGAGGTGCAGCCAGATCGAGGCCGAACCGGGTCCCCCGTTGAAGACGAAGCACACCGGGCGCTTTTTCGGGTCGGCGTCTTCCAGAAAATACGACGTCGTGAAGACTGCGGCTTCGGGCTCGCCACGCTTGTCGTCGAGGCCGCCCGCGGTGACCGGAACGAACGCGGCCACCGCCTTGTAGCTCAGGGTGCGGCCGTTCAGCACGATGCTCGCCGTGCTCTCGCACGGCGCCTGCGCAAGCAGCTTGTCGACCTTCTCGCGCAGTCGTTTCTTGGCTTCTTCGGTCAAAGGGGTGGATGTCGGTTCGCTCATGAAAGTAAGGTCGTCGGGTCCGTGGTCAAGGCGTGATTCTATCCTGCGTGGAAATAAGGTTCTTCGCCGATTTGCTTGAACGCGGTTTGGGTGCAGCGACGAGGCGGCGGCGAATGCCCGCCTGCTAGGCAGCGGCGCATACCAGCGTGCTAGGCAGCAGCGAATGCCCGCTGCGCGCCCGAACGCCGCAACCCGCGCACCTACGG
>VBCL01000190.1:0-3208 GCA_005888865.1 Betaproteobacteria bacterium
CGAGGGGAAGCTTTCCCGTATGCGAACCAACTTGGACCCCGGCCTTCGCCGGGGAGACAAGCCCATCCTGCGTCAGCCGGGCAACGAGCGCCTGATAGAGCGCCGTCACGCCGTCGTCGTTGAAGCGCGCGGCGATGGTCCCGTAGACCGGCATCTCCTCGGGGCTCGTCGAAAACAGCTCGCGGTTCCGCTGGTATTGCTTGCGCACGTCGCGCAACGCATCGGCTGCGCCCTTGCGGTCGAACTTGTTGATCGCCACGAAGTCGGCGAAGTCGAGCATGTCGATCTTCTCGAGCTGCGAGGCCGCGCCGAACTCGGGCGTCATGACGTACAGCGACACGTCGACCAGCGGCACGATCGCCGCGTCACCCTGGCCGATGCCGGAGGTCTCGACGACGATCAGATCGAAGCCCGCGACCTTGCACGCGGCGATGGCATCCGGGAGCGCCTTGCTGACCTCGGTGGCGGCTTCGCGCGTGGCCATCGAACGCATGTAGATGTTGGCGCTGCTGCCGGGGCGGATGGCATTCATACGGATGCGGTCACCCAGAAGTGCGCCGCCCGACTTCCGCCGCGACGGGTCGATCGAGATGATAGCGATCCGGAGCTTGTCGTCCTGGTCGAGCCGGAAGCGGCGAATCAGTTCGTCTGTGAGTGAGGACTTACCTGCGCCGCCGGTCCCGGTGACACCGAGAACCGGCGCCCGGGATGCCTCCGCGGCGCGCAGCAATTCATCGCGGAGCTTCGGCGGAAAGGCTTCGGCTTCAAGCCCAGTGATGAACCGGGCCAGTGCACGGGTGCGCGCCTGAGTGTCGCCGGACTGAAGCACGCTCAGGTCTGTCGGCAAGTCCTTGGCGAGATCGAAGTCGCAGGCGGTGACCACCTCGTTGATCATTCCCTGCAGGCCGAGCCGTTGGCCGTCCTCGGGCGAGAAGATCCGCGTCACGCCGTACTGGTGCAGTTCCTCGATCTCGGACGGGATGATCACGCCTCCCCCGCCACCGAAGACCTTGATGTTTTCCCCGCCGCGCTCGCGCAGCAGATCGAGCATGTACTTGAAGAATTCGAGGTGCCCGCCCTGGTAGGACGAGACCGCGATGCCGTGGACGTCCTCGTGCAGCGCGGCGGTGACGATGTCCTCGACCGAACGGTTGTGGCCGAGATGGATCACCTCGCAGCCGGTCGCCTGGAGGATGCGACGCATGATGTTGATCGACGCGTCGTGACCGTCGAACAGGCTCGCGGCCGTGACGAAACGCACCTTGTGGGCGAGCCGGGTGGCCGGCGGCTTCCTGGCGATGGCGACGTCGTTCATCGGCGAATATCGGGCGATCCGCGGGGCGGGAAGGCTAGCTTACTCCTCGCCCCGAGCGAGGGAATACACTAACTTACGTTTACGTAAACGTCAATCTGCGAGTTGTGACGTACCCATTTCGGGCTTGCTCGCGCGCACAGGCTTATCATGCAGTCTGGCGCGAACGGGGTTGGACAGGCACACCGGCGCGTCCCACCCCCGTTCAGGCACAACGTGGCAGATTCGAAGACCGTATCGCTCGTTCTCGGCAGCGGCGGCGCTCGCGGTCTGGCGCACATCGGTGCGATCCAGTGGCTCACCGAAAACGGCTACGACATTCGCTCGATCGCGGGTTCCTCCATGGGCGCGCTGGTCGGGGGCATCTACGCTGCAGGCAAGCTCGAAGTCTATGCCGAGTGGGTGTTGGCGCTCGAGCGCCTGCAAGTGTTGCGCTTGCTCGATCCGGCATTCGGTCGCGCGGGGCTCTTCAAGGGCGAGCGGATCATGGCCGTGTTGCGCGAGTTGATCGGCGACTTCGACATCGAGCGCTTGCCGCTGGTGTACACGGCTGTTGCAACCGATCTCGTCTCCGGCGAGGAGGTCTGGTTGCGCGAGGGGAAGCTCTTCGATGCCATCCGTGCGTCGATCGCAACGCCGCTGATTTTCACGCCGTTCGACCACGGCCACCGGAAGCTTCTCGACGGCGCGCTGGTGAATCCGGTCCCGATTGCCCCGACCCTCGACGACAAGACCGACCTCACCGTGGCTGTCGACCTGAGCGGTCCCGCCGAGGCACAGCCACCTCTGCCGCCGCATGCGCCGGTCCTCGACGGCAACGCCTATCGGCAGCGCATTCGCTCCTTCGTCGAAAGCCTCCGCCCCTCCCGGCCTGCCACCGCGCCGACGCGCGGCATTGTCGACATCGCTTTCGCATCGATGGAAGCGATGCAAAACACAATCGCACGTCTTCGGCTTGCCAACTATTCGCCCGACGTCACCGTCGAAATTCCACGCAATGCGTGTGGCTTTCACGAATTCTGGCGCGCCGAGGAGTTGATCGTGCTAGGCCGCGAGCGCACGGCGAAGGCCTTTGCGGCCACCGGTCATTGACCGGCGCCGGAGCCGTAGCCCGGGTTGAGCGCCCCTTCGACTGCGCTCATGACAGGCTTCCCGCGTTACCCGGGACGGGAATGGCCGGATCTCTCCATCAAACCCTCAGGAAGAAAAAGTCGAGCAGGTGCCGGCCGGGTTACCATTTCGTCCCGGCCGGGGAACCAACGCCCGGCCAGACGCTCCATTGCTAGCCGCTGCCGGCGCCAGCGTCGGGCTTATCCCTTCGTTGCATACGGGAATCGCCCGAGCCTTCAGCGTCACCCGCCGCATCCCTTTGATTTGGTTTGGTCCGCCCCAAGGTTCACTCCATGCTCTCCGCCCGCTCGATTGCTTGTCTCGCCCTTCCCCTCGCCCTCGTGTCGACCAGCCCCGGGGCGACCGTCCCGGCTGGCATCGACCAGGGTCCCACCGTGGAGGGGGTCACCGAATACACGCTGGGGAACGGGTTGCGCGTGCTGCTGTTCCCCGACGCGACGCAGCCCAAGATCACCGTCAACGTGACCTACCTCGTCGGCTCGCACCAGGAAAACTACGGCGAGACCGGCATGGCGCATCTGCTCGAGCATCTGATGTTCAAGGGCACCCCTGCGCGCGGCAACATCATGACCGAGCTCGGGCGGCGCGGCATGGATTTCAACGGCTCGACCTGGTTCGATCGCACGAATTATCACGAGACCTTCCCCGCGTCGGCGGAGAACCTCGACTGGGCGCTCGCCATGGAAGCCGATCGCATGGTCAACTCGTTCATCGCCCGCAAGGATCTCGACAGCGAGATGACCGTGGTGCGCAACGAGATGGAAA
>VBCL01000190.1:3263-7503 GCA_005888865.1 Betaproteobacteria bacterium
CTCGTCCAGCGCATGCTTTCGGCCGCGTTCGAGTGGCATAACTACGGCAAGGAACCGATCGGCGCGCGCTCCGATGTCGAGCGCGTGAATATCGCGCGGCTGCAGGCGTTCTACCGCACGCACTACCAACCCGACAACGCGGTGCTGGTGATCGCGGGCGCGTTCGATCCCGATAACGCGCTCACGGGAATCGCCAAGCATTTCGGGCCGATCGCACGCCCGGCGCGGAAGCTCCCTCCGCTCTACACCGACGAACCGGTGCAGGATGGCGAGCGGCAGGTCGTGTTGCGGCGCGTGGGCGACACCCAGATCGTGGGTGCGCTCTATCACACCATGCCGCAGGCGAGTCCCGACTATGTGGCGATGGACGCGCTCACCGAGATCATGACCATCGCACCGGCCGGCAGGCTCTACCGGGCGCTCGTCGACACCAAGCTTTCGAGCACGGTCGAGGGTGAGAACTGGGGGCTGCGCGATCCGGGTGTGGCGATGTTCTTCGCCCAGGTGGCGACCGAGGATTCCCTCGGCAAGGCTCGTGACGCCCTGCTCGCGACACTCGAAAACGTGAAGACCCAGCCGATCACCGAAGCGGAAGTCGATCGCGTCCGCGCGCGCGCCCTCAACGAGTTCGAACGCGTGCTCAACAACCCGCAGTCGTTCGGCACGTCGATCTCGGAGTCGATCGCGAGCGGCGACTGGCGGCTGTTCTTCCTGGAGCGTGATCGCTGGCGCACCCTCACCGCCGACGAGGTGCAGCGCGTGGCGGTCGGCTATCTGAAGCCGTCCAATCGCACCGTCGGCCAGTTCATCCCCGATACGAAACCCGACCGCGCGCCCGTGCAGGTCGCGGTCGACATCGCGGCGCTGGTCAAGGACTACAAGGGCGATGCCCCGGTCGCCGCCGGCGAGACGTTCGATCCGACGCCGGCCAATCTCGAAGCCCGCACGCAGCGCTTCAATCTCGCCAACGGCATGAAGGTCGCGTTGCTGCCCAAGAAGACGCGTGGAGCAACCGTCCAGCTGAGCCTGCGTCTGCATCAGGGCGACGAGCGCGCGCTCCTCGGCAGGGACACCGAAGCCTCGCTCGCCGCGTCGATGCTCTCGCGCGGCACGGCCAGGCGCAGTCGTCAGGACATCGAGGACACCCTCGACCGGTTGCGCGCCCGGCTGTCGATCTCGGGCGATGCGACCCGCACCGACGTGCGCGGGCATACGGTACGCGACCGCCTGCCCGAAACGCTGCGACTCGCCTCGGAGATTCTGCGCGAGCCTTCGTTCCCCGCCGCCGAGTTCGACAAGCTCAAGCGAGAGCGCGTCACCGACATCGAAGGCCGGCGCAGCGATCCCGACGACGTTGCGTCGAGAGCGCTGGCACGCTACGAAAATCCCTACCCCGAGGGCGACGTCCGCTACGTGCCGACGATCGACGAGGAGGTCAAGCGCATCAACGAAGCGAAGCTCGACGCGGTCAAGGCGTTCTACACGCGCTTTGCCGGCGGGACGAATGCCGAGCTGGCATTGGTCGGCGACTTCGATCCGGGCGCGGTCAAGCCGCTGCTGGAAGAGCTTTTCGGGACATGGCGGAGCGCCGCGCCTTTCGAGCGCGTGCCGAGGCCGCTCATCGTCAAACGCGCGATGCAGATCCGAGAGGAAACGCCGGAGAAGGCCAACGCAGTTCTCACAGGCGAGCTCGCGCTGGCGATCAACGACACGAGCCCCGACTTCGCGGCGCTCCGGGTCGCCAATTACATGCTCGGCGGCTCGCCCAGCTCGCGGCTCTGGGAACGCATCCGCCAGCGCGAAGGCCTGAGCTATGGCGTGTACTCGTCGCTCGAGCCAAGCAGCTTCGAGCCCAATACACCGCTCACCGTCGAGGCGATCTTCGCGCCCGAGAACCTGGCGCGGCTGCGCACCGCGCTGACCGAGGAGTTGACACGCGCCGTGCACGACGGATTCACCGATCGCGAGGTTGCCGATGCCAAGAAGGCGATCCTGCAGGAGCGCGCTCTCTCGCGGGCACAGGACAGCGGCTTGGCGAGCGATCTCACGCGGCAGGCGTACCTCGGCCGAACGTTTGCATACGCCGGCGAGATCGATGCGAAGATCACGGATCTCTCGACCGCTGAGATCAACGCGACGCTACGCAAGTACGTGCGGCCCGACGCGTTCGTTGAAGTCTACGCGGGCGATTTCGCGAAGAAAAAGTAAAGCTGGCGTTCATTTCCGTTCGTCCTGAGCCTGTCGAAGGATGAACGCACAACGATGCGTTCGGACGTTCGTGGTTCGAGAAGCTCACCACGAACGGGGATGCGCGGGGCCCACCGTTAGCTGCGCCGTGGCCACGCGTCGATGAGCTTCGGCCCGGGGAACGGTGCAGCGTAACCGCCCGCCTCCTCGATGAGCAACAATCCCGCCATCGCATCCCAGGCGTTGAGCGAGTACTCGACGAAACCGTCGAAGCGACCGGCCGCGACGTGCGCGAGCTGCAGCGCGCCTGCACCCATGTTGCGGGTCGCCACACCGGCATCCATCAGCGCGTGGCGCAGAGCGAGCACGCGCGGCTCCGGCGCGCGGTCGTGATGGCCGACGCAGACGAACGCGTTCGCCAGCTCGGCGCAAGCGCTGGCCTGCAGGCGAATATCGCCGGACCGGCGTTCGCACCACGCGCCGTGCCCACGCCGGGCGTGGAAGAGCTCGTCGTTCTGGGGATCGTAGACGACGCCGATCTCGCGCTGGTCGTTCTCGATGTAGGCAATCGACACGCAGTAATAGCGCACCCCGCGCAGGAAATTATGGGTGCCGTCGATCGGGTCGACGACCCAGACGTGATCGAGCTCGCCCTTGAACGCCGACGCGGTCTCCTCGCCGAGGAACGCATCGCCGGGAAACGCCGCGGCGAGGCGACTCCGGATCAGCTCCTCGACCGCGCGATCGGCGCGGCTGACGAAATCCTGCGCGCCCTTGTGCTCGACGACCAGGGTCTCCCGCTGCGCGAAGAAATTGTGGGCAAGCTGGCCGGCGCTCCGGGCGATATCCAACGCGGCGACATAGCGGGCTGACAGCTGCATCGGGCTCCTCGGTTCGTCGGTCGTGACCTGCGGCTCGGTTTCGCGGGTCCGTGCCCGCGCGCTGCCCGCGGTCGCAGCCGCAATAGCGACTCGCTCCGTTTGATCGGCGCGCGGCGCGAAGATTCCCCGGACGAGGCAGCGGCTCATCGACGCGGTCGCGCCGCCCTCGGCTGGCGCCGCGGATCGGGGAAGAGCTCTCGCAGTGCATCGATCAGCCCGGCCACAGGGGTGAAGTTGCGCAGTGAAGCATGGTAGAGCGCCCCCGAAGGAAAGCTCCAGATCTCACGCCCGAACGGCACGATGGCGACATCCGGCTCTGGCATGGCACGCATATAAGCATCGGCCAGACAGGCCAGATAAAGACCTGACTTCAGGAATTGCATCACCGCGTGCAGCGATGTGGTGACCACCCGCACGTCCGGCGCGCCTCTTCCGCCGGCGCGCAGTACCTGCGTCAATTTGTCGAGCGTGTCCTGGTCGTGCTGATAGAGCACCCACGGATGTCGCGCCAGATCAGCGACGGTGACTCGCCGCTTGCGCTGCAGCGGATGATGGCGTCCGGCGAGCACGCGCAGATGGAACTCGCCGAAGTCTTCCATTTCGATACCCGGCGGGAGGGCGCTCGCCGACGGCAGCGCCGACATCACGAGATCGAGATCGCCGGCGAAAAGCTTGGGCAGGACGACGGTGTTGACGCCCACTTCGAGATCGACGCGGAGCTTCGGAAAGCGCTCGTGCAGGCGCGCGACCGCCAACGGCACCAGCGTCGGACCCCAGTACGGTCCGGCGCCGATGCGGATCGCTCCAACCTCTCCGCGAGCGATCGCCTCGATCTCAGCGGCGGCGAAGCGGCACTGCGCCTCGATAAGCCTGGCGTGCGCCAGCAGCGCCGTGCCGCTCGGAGTCAGCGTCATCCCCCGCGCGCGCCGGTCGAACAGCGCCACGCCGGCGAGCTGTTCGAGCTTGCGCACACTCTTGGTCAGCGCTGGCTGACTCACCGACATTTCGCGCGCCGCGGCGCTCAGGTTGCCCTTACGGGCGACCGCGAGGAAAGGCCGCAGGAGATCGGCGTTGCGCAGGAGAGGCATTACCAGCGGTTATGACTCGATGATCATATTGAATTTTACAGCATGACTGGCCGGACCTACGCTACGGACCTGTCCCGAGGCTGG
>VBCL01000190.1:7615-8181 GCA_005888865.1 Betaproteobacteria bacterium
GACCGCCATTTCGTCGGCAGCCTGCCCTGCATGCCGGCGCGGCGGGACCTGCACACCGGACGTCTCAACTTCATGCACCGGAGCTGGGGCCCGCTCGAGCCCTTCGACAACTCTTTCCCGCAGTCGATGTGGGAAGCCGGTATCCACACGCACCTGGTGAGCGACCATCTGCACTACTTCGAGGACGGCGGCGCCACGTACCACAACCGTTTCCGCACATGGGACTTCATCCGTGGCCAGGAATACGACGCGTGGAAGGCGATGGTGCAGCCTCCCGTCGAGCGGCTTCGCGAGCAGTACGCCGCGAAGCACTACAACTTCGATTCGACCTGGCGCCGCCCCAGGGATCGCTACGACGGTAGCTGGAAGCGCATCCAGCACGCGATCAACAGCGAGTTCATGACCGAGGAGAAAGACCTGCCGCTCGCGCGTTGCTTCGCCTCCGCATTCGAGTTTCTCGACGTCAACCGCACCGCCGATCCATGGTTCCTGATGCTCGAATGCTTCGACCCGCACGAGCCGTTCCAGGCGCCGGCGCGCTTCAAGGAGCAGTATGCGACGGCCTG